>JBBPZJ010000124.1:0-17738 GCA_038199395.1 Chitinophagales bacterium | reverse complement strand
GTTAAATCCCTTCATAAAATATAGAAGGAAAAGATTCATTATCGTAATACCCAAAAGCCACCAAACTGAAAAAATAGTTTGTTTTGACAAAGTACTAACACCAAATAGAATTGAAGGAATACAAGCGCCAAAGAAGATATTCAGATTGTTGCTGTTAAGTGCTTCACTCATAACGACAACGTCTTTTCCTTGTAAAGCCATTTTTACTGCTGTTATCATATTGGGTAGTCCTGTTAAAGCTGCAAGAACAATAACGCCAAGAATGGTTTTGTTGATATTCCATACACCGCTTAAAAAAATAGCGGAGTGAACGATTCCCATTGATGAGAATACGATGGCAATAAGTGCGATTCCTCCAATCCAGGCCCATGACCAAGATTTCGGCATAGGCATGTTGTCAATTTCAATTTCGGAAGTAGCATCCGTAATAAAGGCTTGAATTTTTAAAGGAAAGTGCCACCTTCTCATCTTATCTGCTTTCAAACCAGAAACGATTATATAGGGAACTAATACAAGTAAGAACAAAATAACGCTTACCGGGGGATACACAAATCTAAAAACCAATAAAACCATAATCACTAAGGCAATAAGGGCAACTGCACCATTTAAAATCGTGGCTGACCTTTTCAATTGTAAACGCCCGGCAACTAATGTTGATATGCCAAGCAATGCAGCCAGGTTAAAAATATTTGATCCTACGACAATGCCAATGCCCACGTCTTTCTGCTTTGCAAACAAAGCGGTGACTGCGGATGAAATTTCAGGAGCGTCTGCGCTTAAGGCCACAAGCATTCCAAGTATTCCTCCTGATATACCAAAACGTTTTTTGAGTTTACCTAAACTATTGCTAAGAACAAAGCTCGAGATCGCCATCAATACAAAACAAAAAGAAAATATACTTATAGCTGATATTGTTGTCATTTGATGTTTACTCTGCTGTGATATGTATGTTTTTCAAAAATTAGACCTCGAACCCGTACTCACTCCCGTCTAATCATTTTTTTGTTCAGTATTTTTCCATTTCCAGTTAAGGATTTCCGGCAGATCTTTACCGTGCTTGTTTACATAGACTTTGTGTTCTATCAACTTGTCTTTTAATTGCTGTTTCAGATAATCGCCTTTGCTGCCTAATTGTGGCAAACGGTCAATTACATCAATTACCAAATGAAAACGGTCAATATCGTTTTGCACTCTTAAATCAAACGGCGTTGTAATGGTGCCTTCTTCTTTATAACCTCTTACATGAAGATTGTGGTTGGTTCTTTTGTATGTGAGACGGTGGACCAGCCAGGGATAACCATGAAAGTTAAAAATGATGTGCTTGTCTTTGGTGAAAATAGAATCGTAATCTTCGTCGCTCAAACCATGCGGATGTTCTGAACAGGATTGCAGTTTCATCAGGTCAACTACATTCACTACCCGTATTTTCAGTTCCGGAAGATGTCCCCGCAATATGGAAACGGCCGCCAGTAATTCCAACGTTGGCGTATCACCACAACAAGCCATTACCACATCAGGCACAAAGCCCTGGTCATTGCTCGCCCATTGCCAGATACCAATGCCTTCTGTGCAATGCACTACGGCTTCATCCATGGTAAGCCACTGCGGCAACGGATGCTTGCCCGCCACAACAACATTTACATAATGACGGCTGCGAAGACAATGATCAAAAACTGATAAAAGGCAGTTTGCATCTGGTGGCAAGTAAACTCTTACCACATCAGCCTTTTTATTGATTACGTGATCGAGAAAACCGGGATCCTGGTGTGTGAATCCATTGTGATCCTGCTGCCATACATGGGAAGCGAGCAGGTAATTTAATGAGGCAATTTTTCTGCGCCATGGCAATTCCAATGTTACTTTCAACCATTTGGCATGCTGGCTGAACATGGAATCAACGATGCGAATGAAGGCTTCATAACTATTAAACATTCCGTGACGACCAGTAAGTAAATAACCTTCCAGCCAACCCTGGCATTGATGTTCACTCAGCATAGAGTCCAGCACCTGCCCTGTCGGTGCAAGGAACTCATCGTTTGCTTCTTCTCTTGCCTCCCACTGCCTGTTAGTGGCCTCGAATACTGCACCCAGTAAATTAGAAATTGTTTCATCAGGTCCGAATATGCGAAAGTTATGCTGATGTTGATTTAACCTGGCTACGTCGCGCAGGAACTTTCCGAGTATCATGGTGTCTTGTCCCATTACACCGCCGGGCGATGGCACATGCAATGCATGTTTATGAAAATCAGGCATGACCAGGTCATGTAAAAGCAGTCCACCATTTGTATGTGGATTAGCGCCCATACGCCGGTTACCCGTAGGTGCCAATTCAGCCAATTCTGCGTTGAGTCTTCCATTCTCATCAAAGAGTTCTTCTGCTTTATAACTTTTCATCCAACGCTCCAATTGTTCAACATGTTGCGGATGTTTGGCATCAACTAATATGGGCACCTGGTGCGAATGAAAGGTGCCTTCATTGGGCACACCATCTACTTCTTTTGGGCCTGTCCAACCTTTAGGTGAACGAAGAATTATCATTGGCCAGCGGGGCCTTGTATTGTCATTGTTGTCTCTTGCCCTGCCTTGTATGCGGTGAATTTCTTCAATCGCCTTATCTGTGGCTGCTGCCATCAGTTGGTGCATGGTTGCGGGATCATCACCTTCTACAAAATAAGGAATCCATCCACAGCCTCTGTAGAATTGATCCAACTCTTCATGTTCTATTCGTGCCAGGATAGTTGGATTACTGATCTTATAACCATTCAAATGCAGGATAGGCAGGACGGCTCCATCACTAATTGGATTTAAGAATTTGTTTGAATGCCATGCGGTGGCTAAAGGTCCTGTTTCTGCTTCACCATCGCCTACAATACAGGCTACAATCAAATCGGGGTTATCAAAGGCAGCACCAAACGCATGACTCAATGAATAGCCCAACTCACCGCCTTCGTGAATGGAGCCAGGAGTGGTTGGTGCTACATGACTTGATATACCGCCGGGAAAAGAGAATTGCGTAAACAATTTTTTCATTCCTTCTTCATCTTGTGTAACGTTTGGATAGACTTCACTCCAGGTGCCTTCGAGATAAACATTACCAACAAGTGCAGGTCCACCATGACCCGGACCGGAGATGTAAAACATATCAAGGTCGTATTTCTTAATCACCCGGTTCAGGTGAACATAAATAAAATTTTGACCTGGTGTGGTACCCCAATGCCCGACGACCAAAGGTTTTACATGCTCCAGTTTTAGCGGTTCTTTTAATAGCGGGTTGTCGTACAAATAAATCTGCCCTACAGACAAATAATTGGCAGCACGCCAATAGGCATTTATCTTATGCAATAATTCGGGCGGTAGAGTTTCCACTTCGGTTTCAATTATTTCTGCTTCCATAATATTTAATTTTATTTTTTGTTTGTATAAATTTTGATGTACAATTCTCTGGTCAATTATTCAATCCTGCTAATGATTTCTCAATCGCCCGATAATTGTATCCAGAGAAGCCTTTAGTTTATCAACCGCACCATTTACAGCCTGGTCGTAAGTATTGGCTAATGCTGATACGGCAATTGGCGGTCTTCCTTTAAGCCTTGCTTCAATCAGGCACTTTTTATCATCCTTCGATTCTTTATTTCCGTTCTCATCGGAAAGATGTACTTCAAGCCTGGTAATATGCTCATCAAACCTGCTTAATTCTTCCGTCAACAAAGCTTCCAACTGGTTATCATATGCTTCATGCACGCTTACATTCTTGTCTGTATTAATTTGTATTGTCATAGCTTCTTATTTTATTCATTTTTATTTTTCCAAAATATTGTTAACAAAATTTGCGATCATCAATTCTTCATTGGTTGGAATAACATACACTTTTACGTTACTGTCATTATCCGATATCAGCCATTCATTTTTGTTGTTCTTATCTTCATTTAAACGAATTCCGCCATACTCAAAACCCGCACATACCCGTGAACGGATTACAGGTGCATTCTCTCCAATGCCACCTATAAAAACCAATGTATCCAATCCTCTCAAAGCGGCTGTGTAAGCACCTATGTATTTTTTGATTTGGTAACAAAAAATGTCAATTGCCAATGCTGCATCTTTGTTTTCTTTTTCATGCTGAAGCAACACTTTCATGTCAGCACTCAAACCGGAAATGCCTAACAACCCCGACTGATGATTAATCAAATTATTAAATGCTTCAGCATCCATTCCCTGCTGCATTAAATACCATGCAACGCCGGGATCAAGATCGCCGCTCCTGGTACTCATTACGATGCCGCCTGCCGGTGTAAAACCCATTGACGTATCTATACATTTACCGCCTTTAGCTGCGGCTATGCTGGCACCACTTCCAAGATGTGCAAGAATAATTTTTCCGTTGGCTTCCGTTTCATTTTGCTTTCTTAATTCCTGCATTAAATAGCTGTAAGAGATGCCGTGAAAGCCATAGCGCTGAACACCTTCATTATAATACTTTTTTGGAATGGCAAATGTTTTAGCAACAGGTGGAATGGTGGTATGAAAAGCCGTGTCAAAACAAGCTATTTGTTTTAGTGCCGGGCGACGCCTGCTGAACACTTCTATCAATTTAATTTCTTGGGGTAAATGTTCAGGATCGAAGGCACTGATCTTTTTTAACTCATTCAATAAATCATCACTAATAAGTTCAGGCTTCGTATGTTTCATTCCGTGAACTATTCGATGACCAATAGCTTTAACAGAAGCAAAGTGTGCTTGCTTCTCCAGCCAGTCAATTAAATGATTCGCAGCCTGGTCTTGATCCGCGGCTTCAAAATCGATACTATTTTTTTGTTGATCAACAGTATTATTAAAATTTAGTTTTGCTTTATTAGTTCCGATGTTTTCTATCTCTCCATTAAATAATTGTTCCAACGAATTGCCCGCTTTAAATAAAGCAAACTTAATGCTGGAAGATCCGCCGTTAATAGCCAATATCATTCTATACTATTTATTCCGATTAACATTTCTATCTGATCTCTAATGAACGCTATCCGTTAGTTCATTAATTTCAATATCCCCGTCTTCACTCCTGGGTTTAGGGTAATCATTATCTAGTTCTTTTTCGAATTCTTTTTCATCCTTTTGATTACGCATTACAAGAAATACAACTAATGCAATTGCTAAAATACCAACGATTATTACAATTAACCAGTTCATTGATTTGATTTTAAAGTGATCAATTTGTTTGTAGATGAAATATCATCGTTTGTAAGAAATATTTTACCGGATTATCAATCCCAACTGAGCTAATGCTTTGGCTGTTGATGAATAATCTTTATGACAAATACTTTTGATGCCTACATCTGTGGCGATGTTCACGAACATTTGTACATCATCAATATATACTACTTCATTTTCCGGAACCTGCGCCATATCAAGCGCCAGCTTAAAAATTCTTGCATCAGGTTTTCTTATATGAACATAACAGGAAGAAACAAAAAAGTCAATAAAACTATTGAGCTTAAATGTATGTATCCGATACGCATTCAGTTCTCTTGCTTCATTGCTTACGGCAACTATTTTTAGGTTGTATTGCTGTTTTATTTTTTTTATGAAGGCAATCATTTCTTCGTGAGGGGTAGTTAAAGAGAACATGAAATCACGGAATTGGTTGAACGTAAAATCTCGTTTTTTATAAAAGATGACACGGTTAAGATATTCTTCTAATGTTATTCTGCCTTCTTCATGGGTAACGAACATGATGCTGTGGCGCTCGTCCATTTCCTCTTTATCGAGGTGAAAATTATCTATTGCTTTTTGCCTGAATTCATGTCCCCATCCGTTAGAAAGCAACACGCCGCCGATATCAAGGAATAAACAACGAATAGTATCCATATCATTCATTTTTAAAATCTTCTTTTTTATTACGGTATTAAAAGATATCAAGCCAGCAAAAAATATAGTTCATACTTCCCGGCACCCGTAATTGAATTTATGATTCCAGAGATGTTGTAAGCGTTAACAAAAACACCGATTCTTTTATTGCTTTTACACTATGTGGTAACCCTTTATGTAAAGCAATCATCTGACCATATCTTATTACCACTGGTTGGTCATCTGTACTGAAAATTATTTCTCCTTCCAGTACCTGCACACTTATAATGCCATCGGCGGTATGTTTTTTCATGACAGCATCTTTATGCAATGCAATCAATACAATACGCATTCCATTTGTTTTATAAATAGTCATAGCATTACGGTCGCTATTTTCCCATGTAGCCTCAGCTTTTAATTGTTTTATAAATTCAGGAATATCCATGCTCACTAATGGGGCATCCATTAACCGGCCACCTTCTGGCCTTAAGTCTGTAGATTCATTATTTTTTATTTCCATGATTACGTATTTTAATTTGAATATTTATTTACTCAATTTCTTAAGTGCTTGCCCTTTATGCACTGCAATATGGCCGGTCTTGTCGCTTTGTATGGCATATTGAGGATCTTCTTTAGTGGCGTGATGTATATAGCCTTTATAATCAAAATCGGCAGTATGTATTTTTATAATTTTCCCTGAAACATGTCCTGCCTCCGAATTCCATTTCACATGGTCGCCTATTTTAAATGGGTATTTCATTCTTTCTCTTTTTGTAGAATCAACTTAGTAGGTTTTTTTGGAACTTGTTTAACTATCTGCCAGTAAATCAAAATATTCGTCATCTTCATTTTTTCCGCCAAAGCCCTTACCTAAATTTTTTGATGATTGTACAAATTCAATAGAGCTAATCCATTTTACCATCTTATAGCCCAACTGATTTTCAACCCGCAACCTCAGCGGCGCTCCATGCCCCTGTGAAAGGGGTTCGTAATTCATTTCCCAGGCAAGTATGGAATTAGGATTCATGCAGTTGTCAAGCGTGTGCGTATCGTAATAAGTACCACCGTATAAACCTTCACCAAAAGAGAAGAAGGCAACTGTTGTTACAGAAGGATCGGGCTTCACCAATTCGATGATTTTGCTGAGTGGTAATCCCCCCCATTCCGCAATGCCGGACCAGCCCTGGATACAATGGTGCATGGTAATGTTTTGTTCTTTACCCATTTTTTTTAGTTCTTCCAGCGATAACTCAACAGGATTTTCTACCAAACCCCCTATCTTAAGTTTGTAATCTGCAAAATTATTTTCTGCCATATTTTTCCATTCTGCTGATTCTGGAATTTTCCCGTTCAACCAGAAGTAAGAGGTAATATCTTTTTTTTGATAAGTAGAATTAACTTTTAAACGGTTTATGGAATGCATCCAAAGCCTTCCGTTAACCGATGCCTGCATGAATTGGAGAAAACGTTGCTTATTCCAGGAAAGCCAGTGCGCCAGAAAGGCAAAACCAATCGTTGCCAAAATAATGGCGATTCCTATATAAAGCCCCGTAAAGCTTTCCGTATTATCAGTGCCCATTACTATGTGGTTCATGTTTCTTACCAATCCTGTGGCGGCTATCAAACTCACATGGATAATGATAAAAACGCAATAAGCAATCATCACCAGGAAGTGAATGGAACGGGCACTTTGCCTGTTGCCGAACAACTTCGGATACCAGTGAAAGCGGTTTTCGATGGCAGGTGACATAGCCATGCCTGTTAGCATGGCAAGTGGTGCTAAAATAAATATCACACCAAAATAAGAGAGTTGCTGAATAGCATTATAATGATAAAATCCATTGGGTTCAACAGGAAAATGGAAGGTGGCATAATGAACAAAAACATTCCACGCATCAGGTACGATTTTCCATGATACAGGTACCAACCGTTGCCATTGATTGGTATAAAATAAAAGGAAAATAAAAACAGCACCGTTTAAAATAAAAAAAGGAACGGTGAGAAAATGCCAAACTCTTGCGATGCCCACTGTATGCTTATAACCAGGCAAGCCGGCTATGGGGTTGAGGTAGCGGGCATCTTCTTTAGCGGTATACGTTTTATCAATTGGTATTTTCACGGGGGTAAAGCGTATCCATGAAGAGTTGGGCTTACAGCTATTATTCCAGTACAAACGTGGATGATCTGCTAAAATAGAAAGTCCGCTTCTTATAATCAACATAAGGAAAAAGAAATTAACCCAGTGGCTCAAGTTTATCCAAACAGGAAAACCTGAAGGGTCGCCCGGTTGTAATGGTGCAAAAGCCGAAGAAGGATTGGCTGGCAAACCAAACAAAAGGTATTGCAGCCAGGCCGCACCGAATGAGCCACAAAAAAGTACGAGCAGCATGATCTTCACATAAGGCTTCATACCTAAATAGGCACGCCTGTCTGCAGGATAATGAACTGCTTTTTCAGCTTCTGTAAAATGCGGCATCCTTGTTTAGAATATTAATGAGAATTTTAACTTAAATTATTAGTGCATGATACTCTCCTTCTTCCATTCCCCTTGTTTGATGAGTTTGCATTCATCTTTCTCAGTTTCCATGACCTGCGCATATTCAACGGAAGTTCGGCGAGAGATTCTACGCCCGGAATACCGGCGGGTAAAGACCATATGTTTCACTATTAAATTCTTTGTTCATTGCTTGTTTTTTTTATCGTTCAATGCTTCAAATCCCGAAACCACATCAAACAATTCTTCGTCAATTGAACTCTGCCGCAGGCGATGATATTTTTTGTTGAGGTCATCCAGCAAATCACCGATGTTTTTTTCTGCTCTTTGCATCGCATCCAAACGGCTTGCATTTTCACTTGCCAATGATTCAATGCAGGCTTTGAATAAGGAAGTAAAAAGGTACCCGTTAATTAATGCGGTCAGCGTTTCTTTTGCATCACCTGCAATCTGCGGAAGTAGTTTGGTGGGTCATTTAATTTCCTCTAAAGATTGCTTCCATTTTTCATCCAACGGCAGGAAGCGTTGCATTACCGGCGCATAACCTCCGCCGGGTTTTGGCTGGTTATGAAAAATATAAAACTCCTGTATGTCTTCTTTATCCTGGTGTTGCTGGCTTCTCTCCAAAATCTCTGTAACAAGCGGTGTAATTGCATTCACATCGTTCGGAACAGGATATAATTTTGCGGTAGTTAATCCAGCATCTGACAACAGTAACTGCGCACGTTCACCAATGCACCATATTTCTTTTTTGTCCGGCAACGCTTTCAGAGAAGCCGTTACAAAATCAGCCATTGAATCATTAAAGCGTGCAACCAGTCCCTGATCTGACCCAAAAACGATAGAACAGATTGTTGCATCGCCGTTGTTCTTTACTTGCTTTTTTTCGGTGATGGCTTCAATCTTTTCTGCTTTAAAATAAGCGATGATGCCAAGGGCCACTGTATGATAATAATCACCCAATGCGCTTACTGCCGTTTCATACTGAACAATATTGGAAGCTGCCATCGCCTTCATGGCGCTTACAACAGATTTGAGGTCTTTTGCCCCTTCTGTTTTGCTTCGCAAATTTTCTAAAGTGTCCATCACTTTTTGTTTTGATCAGGTTTTGGTTTGTCTTGAATCCTTATCCAACTTTGGTTTGTCTTTATGTTGATCCGGTTTTTCTTGTCTTGATCTTGATCCGGTTTAGGCGGGTCCCGATCACGATCTAACTTTGCCTTATCTTAATTTTGTTCTGGCTTTGTTCTTGCACCAACAAACCAGAAAAACGCAGGGAGCAAAACTATATTCGTCACTACTGAAAAGGCAAGGATCCAGCCCGATGGAATATGCAAATACTTTTTAAAAAGCTTGCACAGCCATGAAAATAAATAGCGAATAAAGCGCCCGTCAATAATAGCAAAAGAACGCCTAATAAGGTTTTACATAGTAGCAGGAGTATTAACAGCAGCGCAAGAAGACCTCGGGCTAACCATACTTTTTTTGCATATTGTAATTTGTCAGGGGACTGAGGGGTGTAAGATTTAGGCATTAAATTAATTGGCCAGGTTGTTTCATCAGCATCATCTAAATGTACCCAGGAAACTTTTGCTGGTTATAATTTTAGGGGTATGTAGTACTTCCACAAAGACTGTGCTTGATATTGCGCAGAGATAATAAATATTATTTCATCGTGTGTTACCACATTAATATCTTATAAAAAATAATTGTCATCCTAAAATAGTGCTGGCATGGTTATAGGAACCTTTAATGAACTAAAAAAAACAATCTCGTTTAAACTTAAACCCTTTTTCGCGATCGCTCTTCTGCTCTTAGGTATTTTCAGTCTTTGATGAGTGACCTTGATGCACTTCATCCTAAAAAAATAGATAACCAACTTGTGGTAAAATAAAGAGTATTTAGTTGATCATGAATTTAAGATTATTCACTTTAATAGAAAATTATGGAAGACAATCAAAAGCAACAAGCTGTGCCTCCTCTTATAGATCAGACAAAGGCCAACGAAGACAATGAAAGATATTTTAACCTGTTAGTGGATGAAATTCCGTACCGGGTGGAATTTGAACCTTTCTTTTTTAATGAGCAGGTGCGGTATTATGTAAGTATAAATGCCGGGGCGAAAAATGTATTTGTGTGGGATACAAGCGTGAATCAATTTAGGGCTATCAACGATAAAGCCAGTGTATTGCCGGTAGCGCTGGAGCAGGCAATCAGTGTAAAACTTGAAACGCAAAACCTAAAATAAATTTTTTCAATTTTTAATCATCCCTCATAGTAGAAAAGAATACAAAAAAAACTCTATAGCACTTAAAACGTTCTTACAAATAATTGAAAACTGAGGAACAAAATCCTCGCATCACCATTTCTCTAAACACCTATCGTATACATCCGGACAATGCGGTAGCTGCGCCATGTGGGAAAGCCCGGAACTTAGGGAAACATGGATGAAGAAAATGAAAACCGATGTGCCACCAGCTGCGGTGACGGAAATAAAAAAATAAAATTCAATATTTATGTAAGCTGCCTTAGGGCAGCTTTTTTTATGGGTGCACCTGCATGCATCTTTCTCCCACTCTCTTCTTTAAGGCTAACTTTATCTTTTGCAACAGCAAGAGGATCGCCGAATAAATAAAACATTTTTTTTCTAATTCCTTTTGCGCTGCGCACATCTTTCCAGATATCTATAAACTCATGAAAATTTATGTAAAAAGGATTGCCTTTGTTATCCAATTTATGGGTAAGGCCGTACACTACTTTTTCATCTTCGAATTGGTAGGTGCCAAAGATGCGATCCCATATAATAAATGTTGCTCCAAAATTTTTATTGATAAACTTATCCTGCGAGCCATGATGTACGCGGTGATTAGATGGTGTAGCAAAAATATATTCGAAAAACCAGGGCAGCTTTTTAATGTACTCTGTATGCACCCAAAACTGGAACAGGATCGCAATTTGATTTGCGACAAAAAATATAATGGGATGAATACCGCATAAAGCAACCGGCAAGTAGAAAATGATTTTAATGTGCTGTACCCAGCTGAGCCTGAACGATACCGTGAGGTTATAATCTTCGCCGCTGTGATGCACCACATGGGTGGCCCACCAAAATCTTTGATGGTGAGAGATACGATGTGCCCAATAGCTGCAAAAGTCAATAATAATATAGCAGGGGATCAAAGTCCACCAATTCTGATAGAGGCGCCATGGTACAAGGTTGTACACAAGGATAACGATATAGAGCAAGGCGAACTTAAGCAGGAACGAAATAAAAACATTTCCTATGCCAACACATATAGATGCAAAAGTTTCTTTTTTATTATAAATATTTTTTTTCTGTTTTAAAGAAAAAATCCATTCAATAAAAACAAATAAAAACATGAAGGGTGCTGCCCATACAATAATCTCGGGCGCATCGGTACTGAGGTTTTTGATGTGTTGTAAATTAATTGTGGGCGCCCCGAAAAGGTTAATCTGCATGTAAAATTCTTAAGGTGTATATTGCTGGATAGTAAGAATAGTGGTCTTAATAAATCTTCTTCAACTGTAAAGGGAGATTATAAACTACCAGTGGGAATATTGTATAAACGCAAAATATATAAAAACAATATCAACAAAAAAAACAAAGATAGTTTGCCCTGTTATTGAATCTTTCCCTGGGTGAATCTTTCTTACTACATAAAGAATAACTTAACAGAACAAAGATGTTGCCAAGGGTTTCAAAGCAGACGCTTGCTGCAAATCCATCCAAAACATAAGTATCTATTAGACTTAATATCTTCTTGTGACTTTACGGAATTTAGTTACAACATCGATAATGTTTTTAAAGTGGAGATTAGCGTCATCATCACTTGCATACAAAAGTTTATAACTCATGATCGCGTATTAAATATGAGTAAGTGTCTCCACAAAAACCCTGGGGCAAAGTTTAGAAAATTGCTTTCGATCATGATCCGTTAGGATATCCCATAACATTCTTCAGCGTTTCAGCGTTACCGTTACTCTTTTCTAATTTTGAAATAACGGTAATATCGCCGGTGGTTTCCAGCACTATCACTTCTATTTCATTTAAGTTAGCAATACCATTGGCCCGTGCCGCTACATAAATTTCTTGTATTGTTATTCTCTCCCTTTTCATGGCATCACCGAGCAGCTCACCTTTATATAGTAACAACGCAGGTTGGCTGGTCACCAGCTTTTTTACCTGCTTTACCCTCACAGATGTCCAGGTGATAATGAACTGAAGAAATATTAAAGTAAAATAAACCAACGCACCTTCTGCCAATGCAATATTTTTATTTAACGATACGGAAGCAAGGCATGAGCCTAGCGCGATAGTAACTATAAAATCAAAGGCATTCATTTTAGCCAAAGTTCTTTTGCCCGATATTCTTATAAAAATAATAAGGGTAACATAAGCAAGAACGGTCAAAATAAAAGCCCTTAAGAGACTTTGCCAATCGTCGAAAAAAATGTTGTGCATAGAGTTAATTTTTGTGTGCTATAATGTTGCCGGAAGACAGGTGTAACTGAAAACGTTCACCAATACACCATATTTCTTTTCTGCCCGGCAATGCTTTGAGAGAAGCCGTTACAAAATCAGCCATTGAATCATTAAAGCGTGAAACAAGTCCCTGGCCTGATCCAAAATCGATAGAGCAAACTGTTGCTTCACTGTTCTTTTTTGCTTTTTTTTTTTCGGTGATGGCTTCAATTTTTTCTGCTTTAAAATAAGCGATGATACCAAGCGCCACTGTATGATAATAATCACCCAATGTACTTACAGCCGTTTCGTATTGAACAATATTGGAAGCTGCCATCGACTTCATGACGCTTACAACAGATTTGAGGTCTTTCGCCCCTTCTGTTTTGCTTCGTAAATTTTCTAAAGTGTCCATTACTTTTTATTTTGATCGGGCTTTGGCTTGTCCTGATCTTGTTTAAGCTTGTCTTGATTGTCTTATGGCTTTTTCTTGTCTTGGTCTTGATCCGGTTTAGGCTTGTCTTTATCCTGAACCGACTTTGCTTCGTCTTGATTTTCTTCTGGCTTTGGATTGTCCTGAAACTGTGCCAGTATTGTTCCGGCAATTTTTAAAATAGCCTTACTATCTTCATCACTCAGTTTTTCATTTGAAAATAGTCGCTTGATTATTTCGTCCGGAAAATCATTCTTGTTTGTTAATAAAGCATCTTCCGCGTCCTGAATTTTGTCGACAGGAATCTTATCCAAAAGCCCATTCTTTAATGCAAGCAAGATCACAATCTGTTCTGAAACCGGCATTTGCTGAAGCTCCTGTTGTTTAAGACATTCACGTATCCGCTTTCCATGTTCAATGGTCTTTTTTGTATTCTCATCGAGCCTTGTGCCGAAGCGGGCAAAGGTTTCCAGTTCTTCAAACTGGGCGTATTCCAATTTTAAATTAGCAATAGAACGATACGCTGGCAATTGCGCTTTATCGCCTACCCGTGATACAGATTTTCCAACATCAACTGCCGGCAAAATGCCGAGTTCGAATAGTTTAGGTGATAAATAAATTTGTCCGTCTGTGATAGAAATTAAATTGGTAGGAATATATGCTGAAATATTTTGTGCTTCCGTTTCAATGATAGGCAAAGCAGTAAGCGAGCCTCCTTTCAGTTCATCACTTAAATGCGTTGATCTTTCTAATAAGCGGGAATGGATATAAAAAATATCACCCGGAAAAGCTTCACGTCCTGGTGGTCTTCTCAACAATAATGAGATCTCGCGGTAGGCACGTGCATGATGTGTAAGATCATCATACACGATCAATACATCTCTTCCCTGTTCCATAAAATATTCCGCAATGCTGGTGGCGGCATAGGGTGCGATATATTCCAAACCAGGCGAATTATTTCCTTCAGCCACAACAACGGTGGTATACTCCATCGCACCTTTTTCTTCCAGGTTGGCAATCACTTTTGCAACAGCGGCTGCACGCTGACCGATGGCGCAATACACGCATAAACCATTCTTATCTTCCTGGTTAAGGATGGCATCAATTGCAATGGCTGTTTTACCGGTTTGACGATCACCCACAATTAATTCACGTTGCCCGCGACCAATCGGAATTAACGCGTCTATCACTTTAATGCCTGTTTGCAACGGAACAGTAACGGCATGACGATCCATGATAGC
Organism: Chitinophagales bacterium; assembly: GCA_038199395.1. Lineage (GTDB taxonomy): Bacteria > Bacteroidota > Bacteroidia > Chitinophagales > Chitinophagaceae > Segetibacter. Next base: position 3,249 of record JBBPZJ010000124.1, on the reverse strand, counting down.
ATGTGCCGGACGCTCAATCGGTAATCGTTGCCGACTCACAACAGCACCTTTATTATCTATCGGTTCGCCCAACGGATCAACTACTCTTCCAATCAAAGCATTGCCAACAGGAATATCCATTACACGACCAGTTCTTTCAACTTCATCACCGACGCTTAATAATGAATCTTTCCCTAAGAGAATCACACCAATTTCATCTTCATCAATGTTATAAGCGATGCCAAACAAACCATTGGGAAACTGAAGCAATTCTTCAAAACCTGCATTCGGCAATCCAGATACTTTTACAATGCCTGTTGACACACTTGTTACAATACCAATTTCACGCGGCGCAAATGGAAACACATAATTGTTTATACTATCGTCTGCCTGTTCGATTATACTTGTAGTGACTTTATTTATTTTCGTTTGTGTCATACTAGACTGTTACCGGTTTGCCATTCATTTGAGGCTTTACATTGTGTTTATCTTTTGTTGCGGCGGAAATACTGTTTTGAAGTGATTGCAGGTATTCTGTAAAACTCCAGGCGAGTTTATAGCCATTTGTTGTAAGCTCAATGCCACTGATTAATTCAGGTTTCGTTGTAAACTGAAGCGTAGTTTCTGTGCCAAGTGTTTCATTCACCGCATCAGTCATGGCTGCCTGTTGCTGTTCGGGTAAATCAAATGCGCTTCTTACTAATATGGTATTTGCATTAGATTTGAAAGCTGTTTTGAATTGTTGCTTTTCATCATCATTCAATGCATGCAGGCGTTCGATAAAAGTATTGACTGATTGTTCTTCCAGGCTTGATGAAGCCATTTCTTTCAGCGCTTTTTTTGTAATGGCAAAAACCTGTTTTTGGGTTTTATCGGCACTTTCCAACGCATCAGCTTCCTGTTTTTCTTTTGCCGCTTTTTCAAGCTTGTCACGTAAAGCATTGGCTTCATTTTTCGCATCTTCCAATAGCTTGTCACGTTGCGTGTTAGTATCGGCAACAGCTTTATCCATCAAGGCTTTTTTCTGCGCATCAAAGTCATCATTTCTTTTTTTATAGTCAGCCTCTTCTTTTATGGCTGCTGCTTTTTTATCATCCGCATCCTTTATTTGCGCAGCAATTTTTTTCTCTCTTTCATCAATGGCGTTGAGGATCGGTTTATATAAAAAGCGTTTCAGCAACCAAACCAAAATGAGGAAATTTATTGCCTGTGCAATTACGGTGAACCAGTTAATTTTCATCTGATAATTTTTATTTTGGTTATGCCAGATGGAATTCGCAAAGACATTTGTTGTTGATATACCCTTTTGTCTTTGCTCATTTCATTACTTATGAGTTGCGATGATGTGATTCCAAAAGGGATTAGCAAAAATGAGTATCATCGAAACCACGAAACAGTAAATTCCTAGTGACTCAATCATAGCTAGTCCAACAAACAAAGTTCTTGTAATCGTTGGTGCCGCATCGGGTTGTTGCGCAATAGAACTTAATGCTGACGCTACTGATTTGCCTTCACCCAATGCGGGTATCATGCAACCGATGCCTGTTGTAAGCCCTGCAGTTACAATTGATATTACTGCAATCATTGTTATACTATCCATTATATTTTTATTTAGTTGTTACTGATTTTGTTTTACTTATTTTTTTTGATTCATGCACAGCGGCGGTTATATATACTGTTGCCAAAATGCCGAAAATATACGCCTGCACCGTTCCTGTAAGCAAGCCAAGCGCACTCATAATGACCGGAAAAATGAAAGGCGAAACGCTTAATAAAATAGCTACTATCAGTCCGCCGCTCATAATGTTGCCAAACAACCTTACGGCTAATGCGAGTGTGCGTGAAATTTCGCTGATGAGATTAAAAGGCAACATAATAAATGTTGGCTGCAGGTATGATTTTAAATAACCTTTCAAACCACTCTTACTGATACCAAAAAATGGTACCGCCATAAATACACAAAGCGCAAGTGCAGTCGTTGTAGAAAGTGATGCAGTCGGCGGTGTATAGCCTGGAAATATGATACAAAGATTAGATATGCCGATAAACAAAAACAACGTGCCGATAAAGCCAATATATTTTTCAGGGTTGCTTAAACCAACTTCTTTAATTTGGTCGTTGATGCCGGTGACAATCATCTCCAAAAAACATTGCCAGCGTGAAATATGAATATCTGTTTTGAGTTTTCGTGTGAGTAATCTTGCCGCTATCACCAGCACCAGCATTAAAGCCCAGGTAGTAACCAGCGTAAGATTAATGGTGATGAAACTGTGTTGCCAGAAAATAGTTTGGTCGGGACTAAGTTCCATGTATATGCTCCTTTTTTAGTAGCAATTGTTTTGCATCAATTGTTTTGGTAAAATGAATCACAAGAAACCTTGCTGCTATAAAACCAATTAAACAACTAACAAGGCGTAGCCAGTTTCCGGAACTGATAAAATAAAATCCGGGCAAAACAATACCAACACGAACAATGAAACTGCCTAATATCCACAGCGCCGGTATTTTAGCAGTAACCACTTTTTTTACTGTAAACCAAAGCGCTCCGAAGAATATAATTCCCAGCGCAGTTCCTGCAATAAAAGCTAATAGGAATAATAAGGTTTCATTCATCGTTTTCTTCTTTATCGTTGTGCATTTCTTTATCTTCTTTGGCAACCCAATACCACGCCATAAGGCTGCCGGTACATAATCCTATAACCAGCCATGATAGCGCCCATGAAAAGGTTTGCGGGTAATTTTTGTCCAGCCAAAATCCCAATGCTGCACCCAATAAGGTTGGCACCGCCACCGACCAGCCTACCATTCCCATCATGCCTAAACCCATCCAAACACCTTTATTCTTATTACGCAAAGCCTTTAGCTTTTGCTTTTCTTTTTCAGCAATTTGCCCGCTGAAAAAATCTTCGTACTTATTTTTTACAGGTCTCATAATTACTCATTCCGAAATTTATCAAAGCTGTAAATAAAGCCGCTTTCCAGCTTTACAGTTACCGCACGCATACTGCTCTCTGTTTCATCCCGTTTTTTAAATTCATTCTTCACGAGGTCGCCTAATTTGCCAAGATCAACACCGCCGATAGCGTTGCGCACAGAAACCAAAACTTCACTACCGGCTTTTACCATAACACCTGCATCAACTGCCAGATATTTTGCACCATCATTTTTTGTTTCATACATAAAAATACCCGGCACTAAAGCCGCCACACAATCGAGCCTTTGCGGCAATAAACCATAAGAGCCTTTGCTTGTTTCGATAACAATGTTGCT
>JBBPZJ010000123.1:0-14145 GCA_038199395.1 Chitinophagales bacterium | reverse complement strand
TTTCTAAACCTTGGAAAAGAGATTTACAAGTATATGGTGACAGGCTACGACACGGTTCTTGTCATCGGTCTTTACTGGCCTAATACCACAACATTGGTACTGTACCAGGCACTTACCACATGTACGATTGCTTTTTTACCAATCAGTGCCGCTGCCACGTAACCGCTTACCATCTATACTCACTATGCGTCCCTCGGTTATGTTTGCCACTTCCTGTATCAAATTTAAAAAACACTGCTGTAAAACCGCCGGATTTACAGCGGCAGAAAAACGATTGAAGGTATCGTGAGAAGGTATGCCATTGGGCAATTCCAGAAAGTGCTCAGCCAATCCTGCTTAAGACACTCAAACAATTCTATCTCATTCCAATCCTCACACCCGCATATTACAGCAGCAATGGTGATGCTCAGAATGTCTTTGAAATTATGACGCTTTGTACGCTCTCGGCGAGGATCTTCCATAGCCTCAAAAAAACGAACCAATCCTGTCATATTTTATTTTTGACAGCGATATGCTAAATCTGCGTCTATTGTCAGCTATTTTGCCTCTTAGGTGAATAAAAACTACTACCCCAACGTATTATTCACAATTTGTAACGGAATTTAGGTGCGTTTGCCCTGTTTGGTTTACCAATTGTTTAAAAATTTAATCAGTTTTATTTAACTTGCCTGAATAGGCCCGCTTTTCGTTAAACTTAACTGCCCGAAAAGTCTATTTTATTTTAATATCATTATATGGAGTCACTCAAAGTATTTGAAAGCATTCAGCCTATTAAAATCGAAAGTCCGGTCGATAACATCATTAAGCAAATTCGGGCGCTTATTTCTTCAGGTCAGTTAAATCCCGGTGATCGTTTACCTGCTGAAAGAATATTAGCTGAAAGATTTGGAATCGGCAGGGGATATGTGAGGGAGGCGATCATGAAACTGGAATTTTATGGCTTACTTAAAACTTCGCCGCAAAGTGGAACCTATGTTGCTGGCTTAAGTTTAAAAATTTTAGACAGCATTTTTTCCGATATCATCAGCTTTAATAAAGGCGATTTTGCATCAATGATCGAAGCCAGGTATTACCTTGAAATTAATGCTGCTTCTTTAGCGGCTGAAAGAAGGAATGAAAATGATATTAATATGATGAGAGAAGCGCTGTCGGAATATGATGAAAAGGCCAAAAAGAGCCAATCCGTAGTTCAGGAAGATATGCTTTTTCATATTAAACTTGCTTCGGCTACCAAAAATTCAGTGATTGAATCTATGCTGCTTATCATAGTACCAGACCTTATGAAAGTTATTACTGACAATAACATTAATGAAACAAAGAGGTCTAAATCATCCATAAAGGAACACCATAATATTTTAGATGCTATTATTGAAAAAGATACTGTTGCCGCCGCTGAAGCAATGAAAAAACATTTGCAGGCTTTGATGAACAATAGAAAAACCTTTACTTCCAATAATTAGGCTGTCTTTTTAAATTTTGCTCCCATTGTCTTTTACCAAGGTGTACAAGGCAATTTTCCAGTCAGGGTAAAATTCAGGCTATTTCATCTCATAAACTTTAATTCCTCCTAATAGAGATTATTCATACACTGTCTGAAAATGATCTTTATAGTTCCAGCCTTTGATCTTTAGCAACACTTTTGGCACATTGACATACACTTTATAATTGTAAAGCAATTCCGCTTAGTTTTAAAAATTTTGAGAATAGAAGAAAGTGGAGCAAAGCCGCAACACTTATTTTGCTTTATGGCGGGAGGTAAAAAAGGCGTTAACCACAAAATACTTGGTTGTTGAAATGACAAGTAGCTCCCTGTACCCTTATTTTACATTCGAGGAGTTTGAACTCATATTTTGTTAATGAACTTGTATCCTTACATAAGGCAGATTTAACAACATCAAACACTTTTTACGATATGCCCGAGAAGTTGATTGATTGTCATTAATGCATACTATTTTAACTCTTTAGCATATGAAAAAGCATATTAAAAAATATATTGAGGAGGACTTCAAAATTTTTCTTAATATTGAAATTGGTTAGCCAAAATTTGGTAACCCAATTTATATCTTTTCTTAGATGTACAATAGTAAATATTTCGATGAGATTGAAATCATTAAAATTGAACAGCCGGTTGATAAAATCATCGAAATGATGGCGAAATACATATTTTCTGGCACAATAACCCTGATCCCATTTACCTCTATCTCGGAGGTTATGGCATTAGTGTACCTGCTCATTCCGATTTAAAAAATGACGAGAAGAGTGGTGTATTGGAAATTCATGGCGGCGATTATTACTCAGTTATTAAAAGCATTTATGCGCCGCAGGGAAAAATGGAAACAAACTTTTTAAAGTCCGGCCAGGGTTGGAACAGTACGCATCTTTTCGGTGGTATTGGTGCTTATCCATCCTGGAAAAGTGAACAACCTGTACCGCCTAATGTTCCGGTTGTGTTTTATGTAAATGGCACCCGGGGCCGTAGACCAATTATTGGAGATATTGAAGTAATAAAACAAGGTGCCACATTGCATATAAAGTTTGAAGGAACATGGCATATTATTCAATTGCCATTTTGACAAAAATCTTTAAATGGAAAGGCTTTTAAAAGGTATAAAATTTAAAAATAAAGAACAGTTGTATAGAGAGATTATCAGAAAATTTCTTTTTGTATTTCTAGTGTTTACAGCGATAAAACTATCCGCACAAAAACCTGTTTACACCTACCTCCATAAATTTTCATTCAGCGATACGACTTCGATGAAGTTAACCGGGCCGGCAAGGATAATTACCCTACATGGCAGGCGAGGTGTAAATATGACCAGTATTAAATCCGTGCTGGAGCTAAAGGCTCATAATCTAAAAAGCCAGCATGGTACCGTTACTATTTGGGCAATGCCTTTAGAAGAATTAAGCACTTTTGATGAAAAGCCGAACTTCAAAAAAAGCAACCCGTACTATTATGTGTATCCATTTTTATCCGATAGCAAAAACCCGATGGATTACAGAAGCGCTAATTTTAAGCTGGCCTGGACGCCTCGCTGGCATCCGAGCCTGGTAGCCCAGTTTGGCAAGGGCACTTTTTATGAAGAGACATTTAATATTCCGCATAAAGCTTTTATTAGTGTCAGTCATTTTGCCTTAAAAAAAAATACCTGGTACCAACTAACGCTCACCTGGAATTATAAAAAGGATGAATACGCGCTTTTTGTTAATGGCGTACAGGTGGGCAGGGAAGATCAGAACAGGATACTGCCTATGTATCGTGACTCCATCAACAATTCGTTATACCTGGGAAACCCCGCTCTTTGTTTTTCAGAGATTGATTTTTATGACCAGGTATTTACATCAGCTTCTGCTCAATCTCATTTTGCAAAAGAGGCGACCTACGTTGATAAAGAATTACAGCATGAGTTAAGATACACTTATGCCGGAGAGGGCAGAAGAAAGTTTGAATGGAAGATGGACGATAGCTGGAAACAAAAGATGTCTATCAGCCTGAGACATCCCGGCGACCTGGATAGTTTTTATGTTCAAGGTAATCCGGTTAAGGTGGCAACAACACCTGAAGGATTATTGGTGGAAACAACCAAACAGCAGTACACTGGCAGTTTGTTGGACTCGCAGGTATATGTGTGGACTAACCGGCCGTTTGAGGGAAATCTGTATGTGGAGTATGAATTTAAAGTGCTGCGGCCTGGTGGTTTAAGCCTGTTGATGGTGCAGGCTTCCGGAATGGACCGCGAGGATTTTATGGCAGATTATCCATTGCGCACAACTGGTCGCATGACAACAGTGTATGGTGAGGATGTTCGAAATTATCATTGGGAATATTATAGGGAAATGAGCGATATGCGCAATGACCTGGAGAATTCGGCCCTGATGAAAAAATCCATTTTTATACCCGCTTGCATTCGGCTCTCTGAGCACACCTGTAAAACAAAATGTTTGGCATAAACTGCAATTTTTACAAATTGGAAATAAACTGGTTGGTGCGATCGATGGTACCGTCATGGTTGAATTTACGGATGATGGCTTTAGCAACAATGGACCTGTGTACGACTTTGGCCGGATAGCCATCCGTTGCATGTTGCACAGCAAGTTACTTTTTCGAAATTTCAAGGTTTACAATCAAAGCAAGTTCGATAATGTACAACCGGTTAATTTTTCTTCTGGCACAAATTGAAATAATTTGGGGTATCCATTTTTCCTGGTAAAAAGAGCGCATAAATTTTGGCAGACTCAATTTAAAGAACATGGCTTATCCCATTATTACCAAAAATGATATTAAAACAGGTGAAACTAAATTTTTGGAATGACCGAAAATCTTTTACATTTTCTAAAGACTAATAAACACTAAAATTAACCCATGATGGCTTTATTAAAAAAGTACTTGCAGCATCTGGATGCTGTAGCCAAAAGTAAATACCAAACCCAGCCTGTTTTTGGAATGGTTGAAAAGGGCAGGATATTACTACAGGATCACGGTCACGAAGCATCGTTTAAAAACATCAAAATTCGAAAGCTATAAAAAAATATATACTACCTCAAAATTGGATTGGCCTTAGCATCCGATTGTAATTAGGTAGCAATGTTTTTTTAACCTGAATTTCCAAAGTTAATAATCAACAGAATAATTAAAGCTATAACAATGCCTGGTACAGTAGAGGGCAAACATTACCAGACATGAAAACGCAGGGTATTAGCGATCATATTTTTACAGAAATGATTTTGGTATCGTCCCGTGGCTCCGCATAATTAGCAATGTCAACATCCGGATAAACAAGCACCATCCAGCATAGTAGGATGAACAGCGACAATATGAAACAACCTACTCCCAACTTCAAAAGAGGAATTATCATTGTTTTCCTTTTTACTGTGCTTACTTCATTTTGTGTATTCTTATACCTGGCACACAAGCGGGGCGAGGGCTTATGGAGTATATCTCAGGCACTTCAAAAAATGTAACCCGCCAGGATTCAACAGGCAAAAATCAGTCAGCACTTTTAGCTGTAGATAAAATTGATTTTTTACGTCCCCAGCCAATTGGGCAAAGCTTTATTGATACACCGCAAGTTTCCAACGTGGCCGTTACAGATTTGGATAAAGATGGTTTGACCGATGTGGTGGTATGTGACACAAAGAACAACACCGTCTCGTGGATAAGGCAATATCCTTTGGGCACCTATACCGAAATGGTTATTATGAAAGATGTGGTTGCTCCGTCCCACGTTATCGCTTTCGATTTTGACAAGGATGGAGACCTGGATATTATAGTCGGCGCCCTGGGTTTTTTATATCCTACCAACGATAAATTGGGTTCGGTGATCCTATTGGAAAACGATGGCCATTCGCATTTTAAAAAACATATAATCGTTGATGAGATTGCCCGTGTTACCGACGTTCGTGCAGGCGATCTTGATGGCGATGGTGATATGGATTTGGCCGTGGCCCAGTTTGGATATTCCGATGGTGAGACCCGTTGGATAGAAAACCTTGGAAACTGGAAATTCAACAGTCATGTATTGCAGCATCTTTCGGGACCAATGAATGTTATTTTAAACGATGTTGATAAAGATGGCGACCTGGACATTGTATCGCTGGTAAGCCAGGAGTGGGAGGAAATTTATTGTTTTGTAAATGATGGCAAGGGCAGATTTGTTCAGAAATTAATATGGGGCTCTAACAATGAAGACTATGGATCGAGCGGAATTTTCATTGCGGATATTGACCAGGATGGCGACGACGATATTCTGTTCTCTAACCACTGTACACCATGCCATGGCCTGGCCGCAACTGTGGAATAATTGAAAGAATCGCCATTCAACGGTAATGTTGTCTGTTATTATCGCAATGTGATTATCGGGGCGGATTAAAGCAAATTCACCATCATATCCAAATACATTTTTCAATACATTTTTATTCTCTTCATAATTAATCTTTAAAAATTGTATTTGCTCTGGGTGTGCTTCATTTTCTTCTTCAAAAGAACGCATGTCTACTTCATCGGAACAAACAATTAACCTGAAATGAGGCGATTGCAATGTATTATATGTTGTTGTTTTTTCTCCGTTTTCCATGTATTCAAAATAGGGCAAACGGTCACCTGCATTTACTTTTGAAAAATGGATGTCCCGTTCAGCGATAGAAGCTTCTTCGTACGTAATACCTGTTTGCGAAACAATATCAAACATACCGTTGCGGGCAAAATCAGTTTTTAACAATGGCTTGCCAATCAAGGGTAAAATATGGGAGCGAAGCCAACCTGATAATCCCCCACCCACTTCCGCAGCATACAAGCGGTCAGTTTTATTAATAAGGTTATGCGCATTTTGCACCCGCTCTTCGGAATAGGTTTGCAGTAATTCCGGCGCTGCGTAGCCCTTAATAACGTAGGCTAATTTCCAGGCAAGGTTGTATGCATCCTGTATGCCTGTGTTCATGCCCTGGCCGCCTGCGGGACTGTGTACATGGCCCGCATCGCCTGTTAAAAATATATTTCCTTTTTGAAAGGTAGAAGCAACCCGGTGATGCGCACGGTATAATGAAAACCAGTTGCAGCCGGTTATTTTGGCATTGATACCGATTTTATCTATGATTTTTTCTTTTAAATCATCGAAAATTATGGTGCCCTGTTTTTTTTGAATATCGTCGGGAACGATTCCTGCAATCCTGTATTTTTTATCGCCGACCATCGGGAAAAAAGAGGCAAATGTATTTTGTGCCATGCAGATCAAAACTTTGTCATAACTCTTATCCCATTCTAAGGTCACATCTGCCACAAAATTGAAACTTTCATACGTTCCCCCTTCAAACCCCACACTCAGTTGCTTTCTAAAAAAGCTGTCTGCACCTTCACACGAAACAATGTACTCAGCCTCTATTATTTCAAGTTCATCAGCATTCTTTTTAAAAAAAATGCTGTAGTCATTATCATTCGATTGGTAGTTAAGCAGCGTATGGTTCCATAGCACATCATGATTGTGCGCTTTAAGGTTGTCGTGCAATATCTCTTCATTCTTGCTTTGTTCTAATATGAGCACATAAGGATAGAGGCTTTTGCCTTCCCCCGTTTTTTCTAAGTTGATGTCTCCTATTACTTTTAAACTATGGGTAATGCAGGCTTTATTTGGCTGAATGGTATCTTTATGAGGTTCAGTGCAGGTATAGGTGGTAAAATTTTTGACGGCCAGTGTTGTCCTGTTAGTCGATAGAAATGATTATAAGGAATGTATTGCGGAGGAAAGACCCGGTTCCATTTCTTGTATTAGCGAACTGAATGCCGTAACCCTTGAGAATGCTATTTTAAACGATTAGATTGTGAAGGATGAAACTGGTATTCCTCTTAGACAAGCCAGCGCAATTCCAAAGGTTTTTTATTTCTCAAACGATCAGGGAAAATAATTTCTTTAACCTTCCTTAACCCCTTTTATTTCTACCAGTGAATATTACCGGGCATCATACCTTCACGATTCAATAAATTAATGTTATCAATATGGCAAACCTGCCGGACTACATTGCGAAAAAAATTAAGAGCGACATTGTTATCGATGGCGATATCGGTAAGGAAGTTTGGCAAAAAGCCAATTGGAGCAGGCGTTTCGCTGACATGGTAACCGGGGACACGAGTATGTATAATACACAGGCTTCTATGCTTTGGAATGATCAATTTTTATACATCGCTTTCAATGCAGAGGAGCCATTTGTTGAAGCCAGGCAAACTGAAAGGGATGGTATTATCTTTTTAGAAAATGACCTCGAATTATTTATTGATGGCGGCGATTGCTACTACGAACTGGAAGTAAATGCTGCCAATACGATTTCTTTCATAAACTTCAAAAAAATGAAAAAACGAATAAGTTGTTTGTTGCTCACTTATTTTTTAATGACGGCTGTCATGGTGCGGGCACAGGATAATGCCCTTGCCGCAAACGAAAAAAAAGACGTTGGAAATTTATTGTTTGCTGGCAAAACGATGACGGAACAACCTGGCATGGTTTCGTACACGTACAGAAATAGTTTCACCAGAAATGTAGCTGCAATACTCGATACGATTAAATCGCTTGGCATTACCAATATTGAGTTTTCAAACCTGTTTGGGAAAACTGCTTTGGAATTAAGAAAGCTGCTTGATGAGAGAGGGATGATCTGCACTTCCGGGAAAGGATCCGGTTGAGTTATTGAAAAAATATGGAAACCGCTACAAGCTGATGCATGTGAAAGACCTGCGAAAAGGAGTTACGGGTGATTTTACCGGAAGTACCCCGGTTGCAAATGACGTGGCGTTAGGAACAGGCCAGATTGATGTGGCCGCGGTAATAAAAGCAGCTAAAAAATATTCGGCAATCAAATATTTTTATATTGAAGATGAAAGCAATGACGTGAACATTCAGGTGCCGCAAAGCATTGCGTTTTTAAATGGATTATAAGAAGCTGTATAAAAGATATTTTTGAATACCAGCATAAGTTTTCATGGAATCATCGTTGCGACGCTCCATTGAAAGGCAATGCAATGATTGAGCGGTGTGTAGCAGTTTTTCTGCCTGACACGGCATTCGGGTTATCGTCTGTACACATCTAACTAATGACAAAAAAAGGTAACCACAGAGTACACAAAGAAAGAAACACAAAGAAAAGCCAGAGCCAAAATCTTTGTGTCCTCTGTGAAAGACTCTTGTTTTTCTCTGTGGTTAATATTTTTTTTCCAAAATTCAAGGTAGAGATGGAAATAAAAAAGATGTTTACACTCAATACGGCTTTAAGGGCAGCTTGTCGAAGGGTTGGAAGAACTTTATCAGTTGAAAATTAGACATCTTCACCCCCCAAACGATGTCAGTCAAGCGGGAGTTTCAAAACATAAATTCCTAACTAAATTTAGAAGGTCTCAAATAGTCATATGCATCTAAAACAATCAAAAGTTCCATTGCTGCTTTTAACAAGTTTATTGTTCATTACCTCAAAAGGTTTTAGCCAGTTGGCGCAATGCAAAGCGGTATTGAAAAATGATACACTTACAATTGAGAACAGTAAAATAAAAAGGACTTTTTACTGGAACAATGGCAATTTAATAACCATAGACCTTTTTAATAAAATCAATAACCATCACATAGGTGGTACAGCCGCTGGCAGTCCCGATGTTGTTTTGCCTGGCGTGCAGGCACCATTTGCAGATGGACGGTTAATGGTTTCTGAGGTGGAAGGTACTGCAATAAGTTACCCTTACCTGGCCGCGGAAGTAATTACAAAAAGCGGTACCATCGAGTTAAAAAGAGTGTTTAAAATTTACGCGGATTGCCCGGCAATAGCCTGTGATTATTATATGCGGGGACAAGGATTACAAGCGGAAAGTGCTTCATTAAAAACGGATTGTTATAAAAATATAGAGGATGAGAAAACAGGCAGTTCTAATCAGGCTGAGGCGGCCATTGCTGATAAGATATCAATAAGCGAAAACAACTGGAAAATAAAAACAGTTGAATTTTTTGATGCTACGGATTATAACAACAACCTGGTGCAAGAGTTTACCGGGCTGATTTATCGGCAGGAAAAAAAGTGGCGCGGCAACTTGCTGACTGCCACGAATACCTCTACGTCAAATGGTTTTTTTATTTTAAAGGAAGCCCCTGTTTCAACCATTCAATTATACTATCCTGGCTACGATTTTACCACGAAGTGGGGAGAAATAAAAGTGACGAATATTGGCGTGGTGCCACGACAGGTTGATACGGGTTGGGTTCGTGGATATAGTACCGTTATCGGTATCAATGAGCAAGCTGGAGAAATGGGTCTTGTCCGGGCGTTGCGGGCTTACCAGCAAATACAACGAAAATACGATCCGCAAAGAGACGACATGATTGTATCCAATACATGGGGAGACAGGAACCGGGATACAAGGGTGAACGAGCATTTTATTTTACAGGAAATAGACTCTGCGGCAAAATTGGGAATCACCCGCCTGCAGATAGATGATGGGTGGCAAAAAGGCAAAAGCAGTAACTCGGCTTTCTCAGGCAGCCTGACTAACATTTGGCGCAATAAAGATTATTGGGACGTGGATAGTATTAAGTTTCCCGGTGGATTGGAAAAAATCATTTCGGCGGCTAAAAACAAAGGCATGCAGGTAAGCTTGTGGTTCAACCCCAGCACCGACAGCAGCTTTAAATATTGGGAGAAAGACGCGGATGTTTTGATTGCCCAGTATAAAAGATATCCCATTAAAATGTGGAAGATTGATGGTGTTCAGGCACCGGATAAACTGGCTGAAATCAACTTCAGAAAAATGCTGGACAAGGTAATGCAGGCCACAAACAATGAAGCGATATTTAACCTGGATGTTACGGCCGGCAGAAGGTTTGGCTATTTTTTCATGTACCGGTACGGAAATCTTTTTCTTGAAAACCGCTACACCGATTGGGGCAATTATTATCCCTATTTTACATTGCGCAACCTGTGGCAACTCTCGAGGTATATGCCTGCACGACGGTTGCAAATTGAGTTCTTAAATAAATGGCGCAATGCTTCAAAGTATCCGCCAAACGATCCTTTGGCTCCTGCTAATTATTCGTTCGATTATCTTTTTGCCATTACAATGATGGCGCAGCCGCTTGCCTGGTTCGAGGTTTCCGGTCTGCCGAAAGAAGCCATGCAATTGTCGAAATTGATAAACAAGTACAAAACGGTTAGCAGCGATATTCATACCGGCCAAACATTTCCGATAGGCGATGAACCGGACGGATTTAGCTGGACAGGCTTTCAAACCCTTAAAGGAAATACTGGTTTCTTTTTAGTGTATCGAGAGGATAATGGAAACAGCAGCCATACCTTTTCAACCTTGCTTGCAAAAGGTGCAAAGATTGATCTGAAACTGGTGGCCGGCGATGGAAAAAATTTTAGTACAGTTACGGGTAAGGACGGAAACATTGTTTTTACTATGAGCAAGCCAAAGTCATTTGCCTTGTATCGATATTCGATTGGCAAAGCAACAGCTACAAAATGAAATGCACTGAGTTAGATGGAAACATCTACTAACGAATGAAAATGGCTTTAGATAACAACATAATTCCACAACTTAAAATTCAACATCTTAATGCAAAAGCAAATTAGTTTACTGGTAGGTGTTTTCTCCACTGTAATCATGTACGGTCAGGGTTATAACATAAAAGATTTTGGGGCAGTTACCGATAGCACAAAGCTCAATACAATATTTATTCAAGCTGCCATTGATCAGTACAATTAAAAATTTGTCTTTTAGGAAACTGACAGTTCTAAACTTTGAATTTTAAAAATATGTAAGCATTGATAAAACATTTATCGATAATTATCAATCTTCCTGCCTATAATTCAACTTATTTTTATAATTCTAAAACCGGTAATACTTTTCTTTTTAAAGTATAGTACCGTTATTTAATGACGAGAAAAATGTGAGAGAGATATGTTGAAGTATGATAGCAAAGCAGTAATGAAGGCTGTAGCAATTTGTTAAAAGCCTTATCTTAAACCAGAAGAAGCAATGATTTATTGTAATCTGGGAAGAACTCAATTAGCTAAAAAATGCGAAGAGTATGGCATTTTTAAGAACAAAAATGGCTATTTTAAGAAGGAGGATTTAGATCTCATTCTTGCAGGAGCTCCAACTAGATATGACGAGAAGGCCAGGAAGCTTTAAGTTGACGAGGGAAGCTTTTTTATGGCTTCCTTCGCGCTACTCTGTAAATACCTCTTATATGTTTGCTGAACATATTTTGTAGTTGTATGTCCAAGCATTCCAGCAACAGTTGCCAGATCAACTCCTTTTTGTTGAAGTAGAACAGAAAAGCTATGTCTTGCGCAATGCCATGTAATATGTTTATCTAATCCTGCGTCTAAAGCCCATTTTCTCAGTACCTTGTTTGCACCATCCTGTGTAGGTAAATGAAAGACAATACCATCTTTCCGTTCTCCTAACAGTTGTGTCGCAATCTCATGTAGTGGTACCTCCAGAGCGATGCCTGTTTTCTTTTGTTTTAATACTATTGAAGTTGACTTTATATTCTCCCATTGTAGCGGTTTAACATCTGCCCAACGCAGTCCAGTATAAAGAGAAAAAACAAAAGCTTTTTTAACTTCATAATTAGTACAAGGCGTATTCATAAGGCTTTCATATTCCTCCTCAGAAAGTACCTCTTTAATTTGCTTGTTCTTGTTTGTTTTAGCTGCAATGTCTTCAGCGGGACTTTCTCTAAAGTAACCATCTTTTTTAGCAGCCTTTAATACTCGTTTGAAACGCATGAAGTAATTTGCAGGTGTCTCTCCATTAAACCTCTTTACCAGGTAATCCCCAAAAGTTTTACAGAGGTTTTCAGTGATACCGCTCGCAGAAATAAAATCTTTTTTAAGAAAGGTTTTAAATGCACTTAGGCTTGTCTCAAGATGTCGGTTTCCAGCAGTACGATTTTCTTTGATATAATTCTGGTAGTAGTCGAGGCAGTTAGCTTTTATCTTATGCTGAGGAATATAACTGCTACCAATTGACTGAGCGTCAAGAATCTTCCATGACCTTTTTGTTTCAAGTATAGCTAAAGCTTCCTTGTTGTGGTTTTTCTGTAAAAGGTTTGCAGGACGAACGTATGTAAATACACCTGTCGCTTTTCGCTCGGTGGCATTTCTTCCCCATTAGAGAGTGAAATATTCTTTTTTCCTGTCTTTAGACTATCGTTTTATTATGGTAATATTCATAATCTCCGTGTGTCAATTGATGTGTCAAAGTAGCGGAAAAAAACGTGAAAAAGCGAAAATAAGTGACACACGAAAAATAAAAAACCCTTGTAAACAGATGATTTACAAGGGTTTAAAAATTTTACTCGTGCCCAAGACTGGATTCGAACCAGCACATCCTTGCGAACGCTGCGACCTGAACACAGTGCGTCTACCAATTTCGCCACTTGGGCATCACTTACAATTTGTGTGTGGCAAATATAGAAAAAGAAAGCATTTGTAACTATAAGTGCTAAAGAATATAAAATGAAATAGCAGAGATAAGACAAGCTTTTATACAAGAACTACCTACCGTATAAATCGTCATCTTAGTTCACATCACGTAGACCTACAAAACAAAAACTACTATAATGCCTACTGCTAGAAGAAGAAGCGTGAATAGGTCGTGTAGAGTTAGGTTGTTCACAATACTTTCATGAAGACCATTCATCTTTGATTTCGCACCTGCAATTTTTTTCCTTTTTTTTTCCAGACTTTCAACTATGTAATTAGTCATTGAAATATTTTTATGACCCTTAAATTTAATGGCGGTACTTCAGTAAAAATTATTTGTTGAATATTTAATTTGTATCTCGTACTTATTAACAACGGTAGCGTTAGAACCAGTAGAAAGTTCTTTTTCCACAGTTACGATACTGTCGTACAACGATAATTCGAACTCAATAAAACTTTTAAGATACAAGTCATTTTATATTGGGAGCATTTCAACCAAACACAATATATTTGTCTCACTGCGAGTGAGGATCGTGCTAAGTATTAATTAACCTCATATTCTCATATCTTGAAATCTTCTTAATATAAACGATGCATATGAATATTAGCAAAATAACAGTTGTTTTAGCGTGTCTCTTTTCTATTACATTTAATGCTACAACAGGCGCTGCCCAAAAAGGAGTAAACTGGAAAGATGTCCGCGTTTTAGTTTATACAAAAAATGGAAAAGGCTATGTGCACGACAATATACCAAGTGCTGTGAACCGCGTTCAGAAGTTAGGTCAGCAATATGGTTTTAAAGTAGACACTTCAAGAGATGCTTCTGTTATGACGGAGAGCAACCTAAAGCAATACACTTTGCTTATTTTCCCAAGCACTAATAATGATGTATTTGATACAGATGTGCAACGCCTTGCTTTCAGGCGCTACATCGAAGCAGGCGGAGGCTTTGTTGGCCTTCACTCTGTAACAGGTACCGAACGTAACTGGAAATGGTTTAAAATGATGCTGGGAGGTACATTTGCATGGCATGCAAAATTTCAGAAATTTACAGCAAAAGTTATTGATCCTTCACATCCATCAATGGTAGGATTGCCAAAAGTGTGGGAACGGAATGATGAATGTTATTTTGCTAAGGAGTTATATCCCGGCCCTAAAGTTTTAGCAGTTCATGACCTCACCTCA
>JBBPZJ010000122.1:0-3991 GCA_038199395.1 Chitinophagales bacterium | reverse complement strand
GCAGTAGATGACAAAGAAGTAAAACCCTATTTCGAGTTAAATACAGTTTTGGAGAAAGGTGTTTTTTATGCAGCCAACCTGCTGTATGGCCTCTCGTTCAAAGAACGAAAGGACTTGCCTGTGTATCATCCGGATGTAAGAGTGTTTGAAGTGTTTGACAAAGACGAAAAATCATTTGCACTTTGGTATTGCGACTATTTTAAACGCGACAACAAGCAGGGTGGTGCCTGGAATTCTGCACTCATTGGTAAGTCAACTTTGCAGGGCACACAACCGGTGATTGTGAATGTAGGTAACCTGCCCAAGCCGGCACCCGGTGAACCCGCCCTAATTGATTTTGACAATGTAAGAACCATGTTTCATGAGTTTGGTCATGCCCTTCATGGTTTGTTTGCACAGCAAAAATATCCGGGCCGCAGGGTACCCCGTGATTTTGTAGAGTTCCCCTCGCAGTTCAACGAACATTGGGCAATGGATGCTAACGTACTAAAAAACTATGCGGTTCATTACAAAACAGGCGCACCCATTCCTGCAGAGTTGCTGGAAAAAATAAAGCGGGCATCCAACTTCAACGCCGGTTATGGATTAACAGAAGCGATCGAAGCGTCGTTACTCGATTTGCAGTGGCACAAGTTGGCAGCAACCGATGCTGTGAAAGATGTGGATGCTTTTGAAAAAGAAGCCTTGCAACGCACCGGAATTGATATTAAGGCAGTGCCGCCCCGTTACCGGTCAAGTTACTTTCAGCACATTTGGTCGGGTGGTTATGCAGCCGGTTATTATGCCTACCAGTGGACTAAAATGCTGTCCGAAGACGCCTATGAATGGTTTGAACAACACGGCGGCTTAACACGGACAAACGGCCAGCGGTTCCGTGATATGATTTTATCTAAAGGAATGACGGTCGATTACAAAAGCCTGTACAAAGCTTTTCGCGGCCAGGATGCAAGCATCAAAGCGATGTTGAAGAATATGGCGCTGAAAGGGAAAGCCTGAGGCCTTGATTAATCTAAAGGCAGGTGTTCTTCACCTGCAAATCTCCTGCTTTTAAGCAGGTATTAAAAGCAGGAAGAATATGACAATTATCTGCCAAAGCAAAACGTTTAATTTCCACGATTCTATTTAGTGAAATTTACCCGGATTATTTCACTTCCACAATTTTAGAATGGAAGCATTTGCTTAAACCAGATCAGTATAGGAATATTATTATATCGAGCTTAGAATTTTTAGTTGTGCAAAAACGAATGAAAGTTTATGGCTTTGTTATTATGAGTAATCACATTCAGCTGATCTGGCAGGTACAACCAGGCTTTAAACCAAAAGACGTTCAGTTGTCTTTTGTGAAATTTACTGCTCAAATGATAATAAAAGATGTAAGAAACAATCACAAGGAGGTATTAAAAATCTTCAGGGTCGCGGCCTCAGACAGAAAGTACCAGGTATGGGAAGGAAAGCCGTTAAGTATCTCCTTATAGACGCAATCAATAATTAAACAAAAGCTTGATTACATTCATTCAAATTCGGTTGTTGCCGGTCTTTGTTCATATCCTGAAGAGTACAAATATTCTTCTGCTTCTTTTTACATTAAGGCGAGTAGTGATTGGTCTTTTCTCACTCATTATAATGACTGACAGATACAAAAGCTCAAGTAATTGTTGTCTTGCTTCTCGATGATATTTGCAGGAAGAACACCTGCGGAAATAGAATTGGAACTGGTTTAAACTTTACCGGACACGGTCCTGATTTTTCTGTTCCATTTAAGTGCCTTGTAGAACACTTAAACGAGTTGGTGAGGCAAATGGGAAGCTTTGCAGATACCCGGAAGAATACAAATACTCATCATCCAGATTTTACGGAAAAAAAATTGATGACTTTGCCTTTCTCTCACATTATCTGGGGTAACAGGATGAGTTTCTTAATTAAGAATTTGTTGAAAAGCAAAATGTTGAAGGTGATAACACCTGCAACGGCTCTGAAAATTTAAACGACTTCCGTATCTATTTTAATTTTCACGGTTGTACAATAATCTGCTGCTACTGGTAACAAGTATTATTTTCGGAAGATAGAAGCAAAGAGGTTACGAGCGGATGCTCGATTATTACTTCGCAGTATCGCCACAACTTAATGAAGTAGTGCATACGAAACTCGAATGTACAGTAATGAGCGAGGTCCACCTTATTGGTTACCAGCGGTAAGGCCCTCTGCTGGATGGGGCGTAAACTTTTATTTGTTAGAGACTTTCAATTTTTGTTGTCGTAAATATTCCTGAATCTGTGGCAATGTCATACTATAAATCTCTTTTGACATTCTTTCTTTTATCTCTCTGAAAGTTTTTACGGTATCAAATTCTTTTTCTTCAATCTGTTTCTTCGTCTTCATAACCTATAATGTCTTTAGGTGAACGTATTTCAATCGTCAAATATCCTAATTTCAAATTTACAGAATGGTAGCCTCTTATTCTAAAATTGTTGCAGTGAAGAATTGAGGATAATGGTTGAAAGTTATTTCTGACATTGATGACAATGTAGGAAACTTATATTATTTGTGCAAGGTTTGATGTTGAAACGTGTGAGGGATGGTGTAAGTGGTGCCCTTCCTTTGGCCTTGGCATCAACAACACTGCAAGCTGTTCACAACAAGCCATTGCTCATCGTGCCCATGCTTCTGTTGCAGGTGATAACACCCTGCAACGGCACGGCTGCAAGGAAGACCGGCAACGGCAGAAAAAGTTATTTAAATAGAAACTGCTTACTTATTGAGCGCGGCGCGTTAATAAGTAAGCAGTCCAAAATCGCACAAGGGATGTATAAGCACCGTAATTACACTGCAACAGGCGCTTTTATTCTTGGGTGCGGATTATAATTAAGCAATTCAAAATCTTCGTAATCAAAATTAAAAATATCTTTCTTGTGTGGATTTATTTTTAAAGTTGGAAACGGTCTTGGGGTGCGGGTGAGCTGCTCCTGAACCTGGTCAATATGGTTTAAATAAATGTGGGTGTCGCCCATATTGTGTACAAATTCACCTGCTTCCAAACCACAGACTTGTGCAATTAGCATGGTAAGTAAGGCATAAGATGCTATGTTGAAAGGAACACCTAAAAACATATCTCCGGCTCTTTGATACATCATGCAGGAAAGCCTTCCTTCTGCAACATAAAACTGGAAAAATGAATGGCACGGAGGCAGAGCCATTTTATCTACATCGCCAGGGTTCCAGGCAGAGACAAGCATACGCCTGCTATCAGGATCAGTTTTTATAGTGTTTATTACATTTGATATCTGATCAATTGTTCTGCCATCAGCCGTTTTCCAATTTCTCCATTGATAACCGTAAACGGGTCCTAATTCCCCATTTTCGTCTGCCCACTCATCCCATATAGTAACTCCGTTATCATTTAAGTATTTGATATTCGTTTCTCCTTTAAGGAACCACAGTAATTCGTAAACGATAGCTTTAAAATGAACTTTTTTTGTTGTTATTAAAGGAAAGGCTTTACTGAGATCGTACCTTAATGTGCTGCCGAAAACACTCAACGTACCCACGCCCGTCCTATCATTTCTTTTAACGCCGTTTTCCAAAACAAACTTTAGCAGATTTTCGTATTGGCTCATAGAAAAATAGTTTTGAAACTACAGTTAGTAATTTTTTTTAATAGATTTTAGAAGTAAACGTATTTTGCTTCTCAATATTTATCAGAAAGGCAAATCAGCCGCAAAATATCTAAACAAAGCTTTAAAACCGTCCTGTACCACAAAACCTGATAAATATATATATAAGATGAAGGATTGATTGATTAGGATGCTTATAAGAAATACTTTTTAATAACAAAACAAGTACTGCGGCATAAAGGCTATGCGGAGTAAGCAGTTAGACTGTCATGAGTTCAAACGTCTGGAATGAAACAGTTTGACACTGATCTACTTTGAGTTTTCGTAGCGCCGGTTTCCTCTTTTAAATTTTACAAAGTCATTAAGGGGTAGCCTTTAAT
>JBBPZJ010000121.1:0-17842 GCA_038199395.1 Chitinophagales bacterium | reverse complement strand
TTGTCATACTAATTGAGTTTTTGTATTCACAATTAGTACAGCTTCTATGCTGTAAGTGATAACTTCTTTATAAGTAATATTACTTTACACTCTTATCCACATCAAATATCAATTCTTACTAATTTTAGACAGCTTCTAAGGCCATTCCATCTTTTCCTGGTATTACTATATCGGAAATGATCAGATCCGGAACAATATCAAAAGCTTATCAAAAGCTGTTGCACTGCAGACTGGCTGTTCTCTGCCTTTAATACTCCATATTCATTACTTAGCTTGTTTTCCAGAATATTTCTTAAATCTATTTAAAGAGCCAATGTCGCTCTCCGTGCAGTTAACTCATTATCTAATGCCGGGTTTCCAGCTAAAAAGACACGGTTAGCAGAGTTGAAATTTTTAAAGGCTCATAATTATTTTACTATGAAGTTATTGTACAATAATATTCAATCTTTGATGAAAGTTCTACAGAAGCAGATATTCTAAAAGTGTCTAATGATATAAAAGATGAAGATTCGTGGAATAAAATTGCTGCTGACTTCATTGCTATAGAAAGATTTTGCTATGTTATATCAAATACGAATGTTTGTACCTTGTAAATCATTATTCTTATTTTAATTTTCTATCTCTTCCTCTTGACTTCAATAAAAAAATCTGACGTATGCACATAGAAACTACAGCTCCTGCCGGCACTGGTTTAAAACAGGGAATTAAAGTTCCTTTTTATGTTGTCCGAATTTCATTAATAGCAGCGTTGGGAGGTTTTCTTTTTGGTTTTGAAACCGCAGTTATTTCGGGGGCAGAAAAAACCATTCAGCAACTTTGGAATTTATCTTCCGGGTGGCAAGGCTTTACTGTTGCATCCAGTTTAATAGGTACTGTTATTGGCTCTTTAATCGCCGGTTCGCCGGCACAACGATATGGAAGAAAAAAAGTGTTAACGGTAATTGCCTTATTGTATCTTGTTTCTGCAGTTGGGTGTGCCTTAACCCCCATTTGGATTTTATTTATCACCTTCCGTTTTGTAGGTGGTTTGGCTGTCGGTGCTTCATCAGTTGTAGGGCCAATGTATATTTCTGAAGTGGCTCCGGCACAAGTTCGTGGAAGGCTGACCGCATCTTTTCAACTAATGATCGTAACCGGCATTTTTATAGCGTACGTCACGAACTTTTTATTTATCAATCTGGGTGAAAATTCGTGGAGATGGATGCTTGGTATAATGGTCGTGCCTGCTGCTTTGTTTGCCATTCTTTTGCGTTCGATACCTGAGAGTCCAAGATGGCTTGTGCTCAATCATCGTGATGAAGAAGCCAAAGCGATTTTCGAAAAAACAGGTGAGCCTGATGCTATGGGTGTCATACAAATGGAACATCAACTGGAGCACTATGGTTTAAAGGAAAAGCTCTTTACTGGTAATACTTATAGAAAGCCGATTATTTATGCGGTGTTGTTAGCCATGTTCAACCAGTTATCGGGTATTAATGCCATTTTATATTATGCGCCACGTATTTTTGAAATGGCAGGATTTAGTAAAGCTGAAGCTTATTTGCAGCCTGTTTATATTGGCGGTGCAAACCTCTTGTTTACCCTCTTAGCTTTAACTGCCATTGATAAGTTTGGCAGAAAAACACTGCTACTAATAGGATGTGTTGGCTTGATCGTCTTTCTTGGTCTAACTGCACATGCTTTTAGCGGGGGAGCAATGGGCAAAAACGTACTGTTTTACCTGCTCGGTTATATTTCCTTTTTTGCCTTTTCTCAAGGTGCAGTAATTTGGGTATTTATTTCAGAGATCTTTCCAAATTCAGTTCGTTCTCAGGGAGGATCATTAGGTAGTTTTACCCATTGGATTATGGCAGCAATTATATCCTGGACGTTTCCAATTATCGTTGAAGGCAGTCCGAATGGCGGCTTTTACTCCTTTGTATTTTATACTGTAATGATGATACTTGCTTTCGTATTTATTTGGAAAGTAATGCCCGAAACAAAGGGAAGATCTCTCGAGCAGATACAAAAAGACCTGGGTATCAGGTAAGAGGCCAATTCTTTTTTATGAACCCAACGAAAGCGCTTTCTTCAACTTTAGTTGCGTCGCACTCTTGTGCTTATCTTAATTCTGTTGAGCCTAATGGAAAAGCTTCGGAGCAAATGGAACGGGTGTATCTGAATTAAATATTTTTTTTTAAAAACTATTATGACAAAGCTTACATATATTGTTTTTATTACTTTGCTTGCCGCCTGCTCCAACGTGCAGAAGCCCGCAAGTACATCCTATTACAACGAACCTCACCGCCCTCAAATTCATTTTTCACCGGAAGCTCATTGGATGAATGACCCAAATGGAATGGTTTATTTCAATAACCAATATCACTTGTTTTACCAATATTATCCTGATAGCACTGTATGGGGACCTATGCATTGGGGGCATGCCACCAGCAAAGACTTGATCCATTGGCAGCATCAGCCGATAGCTTTATATCCTGATAGCCTGGGGTATATTTTTTCCGGAAGTGCGGTAGCGGATGTAAATAATACTTCGGGTTTTGGCAAGGATGGAAAAGTACCTCTGGTGGCCATTTTTACGCACCACGATCCAAAAGGTGAAAAAGCTGGAATTAGTACCTATCAAAATCAAAGCCTTGCTTATAGCTTAGATGATGGCAAAACGTGGTCGAAGTATGCAAATAATCCGGTAGTAAAAAATCCTGGAATTAAAGATTTTCGTGATCCTAAGGTTAATTGGTATGAGGCTGGCAAAAAATGGATTATGACGTTAGCAACATTAGACCATATCACTTTTTACTCATCGCCTAATTTAAAGGACTGGAAAAAGGAAAGTGAGTTTGGAAAAGAAGTAGGTGGTCATGGGGGAGTGTGGGAGTGCCCTGATCTGTTTCCGCTAGATTATAACGGACAAAAGGTTTGGGTGTTAATAGTAAATATTAATCCCGGCGGACCTAATGGCGGATCGGCTACACAATACTTCACAGGCCAGTTTGATGGAAGTAAATTTACTCCGTATCAAACAGATACAAGGTGGCTTGATTATGGGCCCGATGAGTATGCAGGAATCACATGGTCAAACACAGGCGATCGGAAAATTTTTTTAGGGTGGATGAGCAATTGGCAATATGCTAACAAGGTCCCTACAAGTCCGTGGAGAAGTGCCATGACTGTACCGAGAGATTTAGGGCTTGAAAGAGTAGGAGAGAAGTACCTCATTACTTCACATCCTGTTGTTGAATTAAATAATTTATCTGCAGCATCAGTAATTGAGAAACATATCGACGTAACCAACTACAATCTAACAGCAAATACAGGTAAAATTACAGGGCCTTATAAAATTCAATTATCATCAGATAAAATTGAAAACTTCTCGTTTACTTTTTCAAACAGTCTTGGTGAAAAGGTTATTGCGGGCTATGATAAGTCGAGTAACAGTTTTTATATAGATCGTACAAAATCAGGGAAAATTGATTTTGAAAAAGGTTTTGCGGCACGCCATACCGCTCCAAGACTTTCTAACAAGCAAAACATTGATCTAACAATGATTGTTGACAATGCATCGATAGAGTTATTTGCTGATAACGGCCTTTCGACAATGACGGAAATTTTCTTTCCAAATGAAATATACTCCGATATCCAGGTTCAATCTCCGAAAAACTTCAACATAAAATCTTTAATACTAACGAGATTAAATGGCATATGGAAACAATAAGTAAACGACCAGTACCAGGGCTGTAGAGTTGATACATTGACTAATTTAATGTTCGCTTTTCAAGGTTCAGTACTCAGTTAAGCATGATTTAAATGTCAGCTTTAGTGACTGCTGAACCTTTTTTTACTAAGAGTTTATGTACATGTTTTTTACTCCCACACTTTGCCCTGTTTTTCCCGCAGGAACCGATAGCACAATTCAGAAGCAGCGGAGTAGGAAAATACTTGTCTTATTTCTATGAAAATTATGGGTTTGATATAAATAAAGTTATTTTTGACCCATGCAAGAGGCTTCTATCACTAAATAGTTTTACCTCACCAATTGCTTCTTTTATTTGTCACCAAAACTAAACGCTTGTACATGTGTAAAACTTATTTTTCGCAGAGGAGGCTGACTGTATTTTTAGCCGGGTTGCTTTCCTTACTCTGTTTCTTCGATCCTCAGCATGCCTTGGCAAAAGGAGGTTTCGGATTTGAAACGGTTGAAAATCCCCCACAAACCATTAACGGAACTGTAAAAGACGCCAGCAATGGTCGCCCATTGTCGGGAGCCACTGTTAGCGTTAAGGGTGGTACACAAAGCACTGCTTCTGATACCAAGGGCGCTTTCTCCATAGTAGCACCTGATAACAGCAGTGTGCTTGTTATTTCTTACGTCGGTTATGTAACACAAGAGCTGCCTGTAAGAAGCGGCGGGAATGTAGAAATTTCATTGCTTCCAAATTCTGCCGAATTAAACCAGGTAGTGGTAGTAGGTTATGGTACTCAAAATAAAAGAGATATAACCGGTGCAGTAAAATCTATTAAGAGCGAGGCTTTTAACAGGGGTATCATTAATTCACCTCAGCAACTGTTGCAGGGTAAAGTTGCAGGGGTAAATGTTACATCCGCCAGTGGAGAACCAGGAGGTGTTATTGGAATAACCATCAGAGGCCCGGGAGGAGTAAGAACTGGTAGTACGCCACTTTTTGTAGTAGATGGACTGCCATTGGATAATTCAAGTACCGGTGGTGGAGATCCTTTAAATTTCATTAATCCGCAGGATATAGAATCGATAGATGTATTGAAAGATGCATCTGCAACGGCTATTTATGGTTCACGTGGGGCAAACGGCGTAATATTAATTACCACTAAAAGAGGAAAAGCAGGTGTGTCTACGCTTGGGTTTTCAACAAGTATTGGTTACTCATCAATCGCCCGGGCTCTGCCGGTTTTAACAGCAGATGAATTTAGAACAGAAGTAGCAAAGTTGGGCAATGCACTCGACGATCAAAAAGGTTCTACGAATTGGCAGAAAGAAATCACCAGGACAGCTTTAACTCAAAATCATAACTTAACAATGAGTGGAGGTGCAGAAAGGCTCACTTATTATGCTTCATTTGGCCTGCAAAAGCAACAAGGTATTATTAAGGAAAATAACCTCGACAGGTATTCAGGAAGGTTTAATGCTACGCAAAGATTTTGGGACGACAGGTTGATAATAGAAGCCAACCTAAATGTTGCTAATACCAAAAATCAACGTCCACCTATCACCGGTATGATAGGAGATGCGATCAGTAACAATCCAACTTACCCGGTTTATGATGCAAGTGGCAGACCAATAGGCTATCAAAACATTAATAATCCGATGGTTTACATAAGCCTTGA
The DNA here is from genome assembly GCA_038199395.1 of Chitinophagales bacterium. Classification (GTDB taxonomy): domain Bacteria; phylum Bacteroidota; class Bacteroidia; order Chitinophagales; family Chitinophagaceae; genus Segetibacter. The sequence continues at coordinate 12,484 of JBBPZJ010000121.1, read as the reverse complement.
TAAAGACATTACAAGTATCAATCGTGTAATTGGTAATATTTCTCCATCATTGAAACTAATAAAAGGCCTTGTTTATAAACTAAATTTTGGTGTTGATAATTCTACTTCAACCCGCGACCTCGAAGCTTTGCCTTTTGCCCAACCACTTCGTGATGGCAGATTGGAAACTTATTACAACTATAACAGGAATACGCTGATAGAAAACTATCTTACTTATTCTTACGCTACACCACACCATAATATTTCAGCTCTTGCAGGTCATTCTTATCAAAAGGTTTTTGTGCAGGGTAGAAATAATAGCATAAACCGTTTTCCCATTTCTCCTGTAGAACCTATATATAATCCAGGGTTGGGTCAGGAGCTGACATTGGCAAATAATAAACCGGGAGGTTTTGCATTTATTAACGAACTGCAATCGTTTTTTGGAAGGGTAACTTACCAGTTGAACAATAAGTACCTGTTAACCGCAAATTTCAGAGCTGATGGCTCTTCTAAATTCGGCGCAAATAATAAGTATGGTTATTTCCCTTCATTCTCATTCGGATGGAAAATATCTGAAGAAGAATTCATGCAAAACTCTGCTATCAGTAATTTAAAACTTAGAGCAGGTTGGGGCAAAACGGGTAACCAGGAAATTCCATCCAAAATTACCCAGGCATTATTTACTTCGCAGGTTTCTGCATCTACAAGCTACCCACTTTATGTTTCCGGACCATACCCTGCAGGCACTACTTATTCAAGGCTAGCCAATCCCGATATTCAATGGGAGGTATCAACGCAATCTGATGTGGGTTTAGACTTTGGATTATTTAAAGGAGCCCTATCGGGTTCGATAGATCTTTTCAATAAAGTTTCAAACAATATTTTACTGGAAGTAATTCCGGCAGACCCAATTCAACCGGCAGGTACTTTCTGGACGAATGTAAAAGATATGACGATCACCAATAAGGGAATTGAATTTGACATTGATTACCGCCATCGGTCAAACGCTGGCCTATCTTATAATTTCGGCGGTAACCTCGCATACATGAAGAACAATGTGAGCAATTCACCTTATTCTGTTATACCCTCTGGTTCTGCCTCTGGTTCGGGTTTAACCTCGGCTACCATTAATGGCTATTTAAATAATCAGCCGATCGGTACATTCTTTCTCAAAGAATTTACAGGCTTTGATGCTAACGGAGTAAGTACCTATCGTGACACTGATAAGGATGGAATAATATCTGATAAAGACAGGATTGCTGCTGGTACGGCTTTACCCAATATTATTTACAGCTTTTACGGAGGTGCGTCTTTTAAAGGATTTGATTTCAACATCAACTTCAATGGCGTATCGGGCAACAAAATTTATGATAACACGGCCAACAGCTTCTTCTACAAAAACAAACTTGCTAAAAGTGTAAATACCACCAGGGAGGCAATTGCCTATCCACAGGAATCCGTTAGCAACTCGGCACCGGTTAGTACAAGATTTCTTAAAGACGGAGCATACCTGCGTTTAAATAATCTTTCACTCGGTTATAATTTCATTACAACCAACCTGGGTATAAACAAGTGGGTAACGGCAATAAGGTTATCTGTAACAGGTCAAAACCTGTTTGTAATAACAAAATATAACGGCTTTGATCCCGAGGTAAATACGGACAGAACGATCAATGGTATTTCATCTTATGGTATTGACTATTTAAGTTATCCAAAAGCAAAATCAATCATTTTTGGTTTAAATTTCTCATTTTAAAAATAATAGAGATGACAAAAAAAATATTAAAGTTTCAGCTTGTTATTATGTGCGTCTTAATAGTAACAGGCTGTACAAAGTTGAACGAACAGGTGCTTGATGAATCATCTGTTACCGGCCTTACCGATAAGCAGATTGCAGAGGGAATAATAGCCCCGGTATATGCAAGACTACCAAATATTTTTCAGCACACAACCTATTTTGCCTTGCAGGAAATTTCTACCGATGAAGCTATTTTGCCATACCGCGGGGGAACCGATTGGGGTGACAATGGTATATATATTTCGCTTCATAAGCATGAAACAACCAGCACCGATCCTAATGTAAGAGACACCTGGAATTTTATAACCCAGGGAATTTCGAGAGCTGTGACCGCCATCAATACACTGCCTGCGAATACCGACGCCAATGCAAAGGTGTTTTTGGCGGAAGCAAGAGGAATGAGAGCATATTATTCTATGCTTACATTAGATCTTTTCGGATTAGTATTTACAAAAGAAGATTTGGGTGCAGCATCAAAGATTTTAAGAGGCGAAGCTGCGTTGGAGTATATTAAATCGGAGTTATTGGCCATAGAGCCGGTGCTTGAAACCAATGTAGGTCCGGGTAGGTTAAGTAAACCTGCGGCATGGGGGTTACTAGCGCGTCTTTATTTAAACAGTGCTGTTTATCGCAATCCGTTTGCAGCTTCATTTACATTTAAAAATGAGGATATGGATAAGGTGGTGGAGTACTGCGATAAAATTATAAATAGCAACCAGTTTGCTTTAGCTTCTGAATATTTTTCTCTTTTCAATGATAATAACCATACTAACAAAGAATTGATTTTTGCCGTAGATCAGCGCAACGATTTAAATGGTCATAACCGGATGGCTTACTTTTCGTTGTCAGGCGATCAATTTCCTTTGCCTGCATATCCTAATGCTAATGGCACCGATGGTCCTGCCATCACCCCGGATTTTTATCGCACATGGGTAAATGCAAATCTGCCTTTAGATCCTGCTGCAGCAGATCCCCGTTTTTATAAGCAAAATTTATCTATCTATTCAAACCCTGCAGATTCCTGCGTTGATGCAGCAAGTTTCAATATAAACCGTGGTATTTTAAGAGGACAACAGTACGGGTTAATCAGGAGGAATGGTGTGTTTTTAAAATGTGCCAATGGAAAAATGCTGGTTGCTAAATTGTTTTATGATACACGTAATAAACCAACCCTGCCTGTTGACTTTACTGAGCAAATTGATTTTTCTGTAGCCGGAAGTAATTATAATACTGGCTACAGGGTTGAGAAATATGAGTTTAGTAAGACATCGGTAAGTGGAAGGAATTTTGGAGAACATGACATTGTTATTCTTCGCCTTGCCGATATTTATTTAATGCGTGCCGAAGCAAAGCTCAGAAAATCAAACGATGCAGCCGCAGCACTGGCTGATGTAAACATTGTAAGAGCTGCAAGAACAGCTACTACACCTGCTAAGCCACTAACTTCTATTTCGTTAGATCTGATATTTAGAGAAAGAGGTTTCGAATTTTATTGGGAGTCTCAGAGAAGAACAGATATGATCCGTTTTGGTAAGTATGAAGATTCCTGGACGGAGAAATCAAGTACTGATAAACAAAAGAGAATTTTTCCAATTCCGCAAACCGCTATTGACGGGGCATCAAACTTACCTGGATATATAGTACAAAATCCGGGCTACTAGTTCGTTAACTTTTTATAAATGTGGGATCATCGGCTTTTGTGCCATTCCACATTTTTTATTGTTTTTACTTTGTCTGTAATTCGCAATTAAAATAGCTATCTCGTCTTCTTTTTCAACAGTTTTTTTACTTATAAACTTTGTAGTCTAATTTATCTTTATAATCGATCTAAAAGAAAGGGACCATCTTAGTTGAAATAATAATAACCCGAAAGGTTAACATTATATCCTAATTGTGCTAACTGCAGTTTCATTGAAATAACGAGATTAGAGAAGCGTTTATATTTTATCGAACCTTTCAGGTATTTTTAAAATCCAATATTCTAATGACTTAGCTGGCACTTTACGGTGGCAGCTTTTTTATGTGCGTCAGGGCTTTTTTTATTTTCATCGGAAGTGATTTTCTTAGTAATTCTAATTCTTTTTCTATCAGGTTTCATCGATCATTCACTATACTTACAACATGCCGTCATCAGCAAAACTGTAATATCCCTCATCGCTTACAATGATGTGATCAAGAACTTTTATGTCAAAATATTGAGCTGCTTCTTTTATTTTATTAGTTAATTCCAGGTCTTGGCGGCTTGGTTTAAGATTGCCACTGGGATGATTATGACACAGCACAATACTTACTGCTTCATGTTGCAAAGCTTTTTTCAATATAATTCTCGGATCTGCTACCGTGCCCGTTATTCCACCTTCGCTAATGATCTCATAATGATTTATTTTATTTGACCTGTTTAAAAACACTACGGCAAAGACCTCGTGACTTTTATATTGAAGCTGGGCTTGTAGAAAGCCGGCTATATCCTTACTTGACAACACCACTTCCTTTTTGTTGTCAGCCATATTTCTTCTTACTCCAAGCTCTAAAGCAGCGGCTATCGTGATCGCTTTTGCCGGTCCTAGACCTTTTATTTTTAAATTTACCATCTCTTTAACTGACAGTTTTGCCAGTCTCTGCAGATTGTTTTCTACTGCTGATAATAATTCTTTTGCAAGATCCACTGCACTTCTATCTGTAGTTCCATTATTGATTAATATTGCTAATAATTCAGAGTTGCTCAATATTTCTGCTCCCTTCAATGCAAGTTTTTCTCTTGGTCTGTCATCAACTGCCCAATTTTTTATTCCTGATTTTGCCATGCTAAATTTATAAATCTTGAAATTATAACTTTCTATCGCTTATCTCTATCTTCGCCGCACATTATTGTAGGTATGAATCCTTCTATTAAAATTTTCTCCGGCACAGGTACACAAAGTGTTTCCAATAAGATAGCTGAAAAATTTGGCACTTCTCTCGGAAAAATTAATATTCAGAAGTTTAGCGATGGCGAAATTCAGACGGTTTATACGGAAAGCATACGAGGCGATTATGTTTTTCTTATTCAAAGCACCAATGCACCGTCAGATAATCTTATGGAACTGTTGCTGATGATTGACGCGGCCCGCCGTGCAAGTGCATACAAAATAGTTGTAGTAATGCCGTATTACGGATATGCCAGGCAGGATAGGAAAGATAAGCCAAGAGTTGCAATTGGTTCAAAATTGATCGCTAATTTATTGGTAGCGGCAGGGGCAAATCGAATTATTACCATGGATTTACATGCTCCGCAAATACAAGGATATTTTGATATTCCGGTTGACCATCTTGACAGCTCTGCCATTTTTATACCATATATAGAAAAACTTAAACTTAAAAACCTTACTTTTGCCGCCCCTGACGTGGGAAGCACGAATCGTGTGCGCGAAATTGCGAGTTATTTCAACACAGACATGGTCATTTGCGACAAACACCGTAAGAGGGCAAACGAAATAGCCAGCATGGTGGTAATAGGTGATGTAAAAGACAGGAGCATAGTTCTTATAGATGACATTTGCGACACTGGCGGTACCTTGGCTAAGGCGGCAGGACTGCTAATGGAAAAAGGGGCAAGAAGCGTTAGAGCGTTGTGTACCCATCCGGTGCTAAGCGGAAACGCCTACGAAAATATCGAAAACAGTGTACTTGACGAATTAGTAGTTTGTGATACTATTCCGCTAAAAAGGGAGAGTAGTAAAATAAAATGTTTATCAGTATCTGATCTGTTTGCAATTGCAATCAGAAACGCTTATGAAAACAGAAGCATAACAAGTTTATTTATTCATTCGCAGTTAAAGGCAAAAAGAGAAGAAAGACAATAGCAATTATTTAAACAATCATATAAATAAAATGAAGACAATTACAATCGAAGGACAACTGAGGACCGAAATGGGCAAAAAAGCCACGCGCCAGCTTCGCTCTCAGGAATTGGTGCCAGGTGTAATTTACGGTGGTGCACAGGATGTAAATTTCGCTGCTCCTGTAAAGGCTTTCAAGCCTATCGTTTATACTCCTGAATTTATACAAACAGAAATTAAAATTGATGGTCAGAATTATCTTTGTATTTTAAAAGATCTGCAGTTTGATAAAGTTTCGGACCAGCTCTTACATGTCGACTTTTTGGAATTAGTAGGTGACAAAAAAGTGGTAGCTACACTTCCACTACATTTAACAGGCACTTCTGTAGGTGTAAAGGGAGGAGGGAAGCTTGTCGTTAAAATGAAATCTTTAAAGGTTAAAGCCCTGCCTTCTGACCTTAAAGAAGCAATTACTGTAGACATATCAAATCTTGAGTTAAACGGAAATATAAGAGTGGAAGATGTGAAGGTAGAAAATATGGAAATATTGAACAGCCCTCGTATTCCTATCGCTTCCGTTGTTATGACCCGTCAGTTAAAGCAGGAAGAATCTACTGAGAAGAAGAAGTAACTTTTTTATTTGAAAAAGCCCGGCTTGGTAAAGCCGGGCTTTTTTGTGCGATTTATTGAAAAGGAGTTGTATAATTTCACTTGTTTTTTTGGTAAGTAGAGAGGCATGGTCTCGTAGAGGTTTAGGTTTTCGAACATGCGCTGCAAGTGTTAGAGAATGATCAGTACCAAACAATCACTTTATCCTCGGGAAAGCTCCTGCATTATATTGTGCGCTATCGAACTTCTTATAATAGTTTTGAGGAACGCGCAGTCTTACTTCGTTTGGCAACCAAAAAGATTAAAAAACGTAGATATGAAAGATATAGTTAAGAAAACATAAGCTCGATCAATTAAATTCTATGTTGATAAGACTATCTGGAAGTAATTTTATTAATGAATAAATTTTTAATTGTCGGATTAGGTAATAAAGGAAGTGAGTACACACATACACGTCATAATATTGGTTTTGATGTTGTAGAGGCTCTTGTGCTGAAGCATAATGGATTCTTTGAAACCGATCGACTTGCGGAAGTTGCTGAGATAAAATTTAAGGGAAAAACCTTGATTTGCATACTGCCTGCCACATATATGAATTTAAGTGGCAGAGCATTTAAATATTACTTCGACAAAGAAAAAATAGAGCTAGATAATACCCTTACGGTTGTTGACGATCTGGCTTTACCGCTTAGTAAAATAAGACTCAGAGGTAGTGGAAGTGATGCGGGCCACAATGGTCTTAGAGATATACAAGCTACCTTAGGTACCGATAAATATGCAAAACTGCGTTTTGGTATTGGCAATAATTATCCTAAAGGGATGCAGGTAGACTTCGTTCTGGGAAAATGGACCAAAGATGAACTTCCCATAGTAAATCAGAAGATCGAGAAATGTGTTGAAACAATAGAAAATTTTGTTTTTACGGGCTTGCAACGCACCATGAATTTGATAAATAATTTAGAGTTTGCATAATATTTTATTTTTCTTGCGTTATATATGCGTATTAAAATATAACTGTAGTAATCAATTACAATTATTCACCTTTTTTTTAACCGGTTACTTTGTTGGTATTTTATAAAAAAACGTTTATGAAAATTTTTTGTGTTGGTCGAAATTATGTAGAACATGCCAGGGAACTTGGAAATGCGGTGCCTGAAGAGCCGGTCATTTTCATGAAACCTAAAAATGCTTTATTGCAGTCGCATACGCCTTTTTACTATCCCGAATTTAGCAACGAACTTCATTACGAGGTGGAGCTGGTTTTAAAAGTATGTAAAAATGGTAAGTATGTAAACGAGCGCCATGCATCAAAATACTATGATGCAATTAGTGTAGGTATTGACTTTACCGCCAGGGATATTCAGGCTGAACTAAAGAAGAAAGGTCTTCCCTGGGAAAAGGCTAAGGCCTGGGACAATTCTGCTGTCATTGGACAGTGGAAAACGCTTACTCCAGATTTACTTAGAAATCCTGTTCGTTTTTCACTGAAGAAAAATGGCGAAGAAGTTCAAAGTGGAGTTTCTACCGACATGATTTTTTCCTTTAACGAAATTGTGGCTAATATTTCTAACTATTTCTCTCTAAATATAGGTGATCTGATTTATACCGGTACTCCTGCTGGTGTCGGCGAGTGTGTGGTTGGAGACATCTTAGAAGGCTTTTTAGAACAGGAGAAATTATTTGAATTAGAAATTAAGTAGGCTTTTTCCCTTTTCGGGTAGAAATGATATAGCTCATCCTACCATTCGTGCAGGAAGGCCTCATCCAGCCTTACTTAACCTATCTGTTGGTTTGTATTTTACATCAACTCCGCCTATCCCGTTTTTATCATTTGCTGTCATTTCCTGATGTAAAATATAACAAATTAATAGTAATAAAAGTGGAGCAGATTTTTAAATGTTTCAATTTTAATCTCACATTTGCTAAATGAAAAAAGCGTTGGATATTCTTTTAATAGAGGACGACATAGATGATGTTGATTTATTGAAAGATGCACTTTTAGAAAATGAAGTAAACTACCAAATGCAAGTGATAATGGAAGGTGACAAGGTGTTTACTTACCTTCAAACGCTTGATAATTTACCCGAGATAATTGTTATGGATTTGAACTTGCCAAAAACTGATGGCAAAGAAATATTACAGGAAATAAAATCTTCTTCTCCACTGACCAAAATTCCTATTGTTGTTTTAACTACTTCATCTTCTAAAGAAGATATTGACTATTGTAATAGAATGGGCATTAATAAGTTTATTACCAAGCCTGCTACCATTGATGGCTGGAATTCAACGATTCATTCTATTATGCATGTTGCTGATGCTTCTCGCAAACAGGCTGCAAATGTTAATTAGTTAAAGCTTTCTTGTTCTGCTGTATCCAAAAGGATTTCATACAGTCTCAGTATTGTTACAACGTCAGGTTAATTTCAATCTGTAGTAAATTTTTGACAAAATAGACTGTACTTTAATTTTTACTTTGCCTGGTGCAAATATTTTTTTAAAAAAAATTATTTGCAATTCGCTAAAAAGCTTGTTATTCAAAGGTTCCCGAAAAGGGAATTTTTTTTCCAAAGTACGAACAGGTCTAACCTTTTACAAATTCGATCTTAATGGCTTTATAAGTTCCAAAAGCAGTGGGCCGCTCCATAAATATCACATATCCCCTTTTGGTATACTCTTCAAATTGTTCTGGCACTATAAAAGTTTCTGTAGTTATTGTTTTTTTGGTGTACACGGCTTCAACTGTTTAGATTAGTATTTGATTTTTTTTCTAATGTTGTTGAAGATCAAACGAACAATATGCCAAACTTGAAGGAGTGTAAATTGGCCTAAACCGCTCTAATCAATATGTAGGTAATCAATAAGTTCTCTACAGTACTTTTGGTATTATAAATGCGAGGTTCAATTTGCGTAATCACTTACATTATCGTCAGGGTAAATATTTGTAACAGTCACGTGCGGGTTTTTATGATTTTGCAGATATTTGAAGATCGCCATAACATCATCCTCTCCTAGCCCACTTTGTAATGCTTCCTCAAAAGTGTGTAATAGTGGTTGAAATAGCGGAGTTTGCAATCCCTCGGCGCCTGCCAGTCTTAGATCTTTTGCCAGGTGCTTCAAGGCAGAAGCGCCGGAAAAATTATTATTTAAAATAGAGGAGGACTTTCCTTTTGTTATTCCGTTTGACAATGTGCCTTCATTAATGATGTTTAGCATATCTTCTGTTTTTATACCGCTATCCCTTGCAAACAAAACAGTTTCTGCAAGTCCTTGCAGATTAAGCCCTAATAAGTAGTTAATAGCCAATTTGGCCGCACTGCCAGACCCATTGTCGCCTACATGAAGTGCAAGTTTTGCTATAGTCTCAAATAGAGGTTTCACCTTTTCAAACGCGTCCTTAGGCCCTCCGGCCATAATAATAAGCGTTCCTTCCTCCGCCGGATTTACACTTCCTGAAACAGGCGCATCAATAAAATTGTTTTGAAGATTACCACATTTTTCAGCTATTAGTCTTGATGTCGCAGGAGAAACTGTACTCATGTCAATAAAAATTTTTCCGCTAGGAGCGTGACTTAAAAGTTGAGAATAAACTTCTTTTACAGCTTCATCATCAGATAACATTGTAAAAATTATCGAGCTGTTATGAACTAGTTGCTGTGGGCTTTCCTGGCTGGTTGCACCTGCTTTTAGTACGTCTGTCTCTTTCTCTTTTGTTCGATTATAAACATGGATACTTAAATCATGTTTTAGCAGGTTTTTAACGATCGCTGTTCCCATATTTCCTAATCCTACCCATCCAATAGGTGCCATATTCATTGTGTTAGTATTTAGAGTTTTTTCCAGAATAAATTATTTAGCAGAGTATAGAGAAATTCTTGCCCCCGTCTTTCTTTCTTAAAATGTCTCAAAACCGCAGTTCTTGAGCCTTTTTTGGTCATAGAAGTATTTCAAAATAAGCATACCACGCACACCGTAGGAGAGCTGTTTCATGTCCCCTGGTTGAGTTCGGTCATATTACTGGTAAATCCATATAGAAACTCTACTAATTTGGTAGACGAATAATTCTGCCTTAATTTCGTCCTTTAATAAAAAAAAGGGGTTTAAATGTCTTTTCAATTGATTGATCAAGTAGAAGCTTTGCAACTGAAAGCCGAGGAATTGTGGATACCCGATATGCTTCGGCATTTAATTGAGGCTTTTCCTGAAAAAGTTACTTTTTCTACCAGTTTTAGCTTTGAAGACCAGGCTATTTCTCATAATATTCTACACAACGAGCTGCCAATACAGATTTTTACATTGGATACAGGCCGTCTTTTTGCAGAAACTTACTCTGTTTGGAGCGCAACCAACGAGCGATACAATACCCACATAAAAGCAATGTATCCAAACAGCGAATTGCTTGAAAAACTGGTTACAGAACGAGGTCCCAATTCATTTTACGAATCTTCTCAAAACCGTATTGATTGTTGTCATGTAAGAAAAGTGGAGCCATTAAGACGTGCTTTGGCTGGAAATGCAGTTTGGGTAACAGGTCTCAGAGCGGAACACTCGGCCAATAGGCAAGACATGCCGATGGTAGAATACGATGCGACAAACGATATTATAAAATACCACCCGTTATTGCATTGGAGTACCGAGGATGTAAGAAATTATATAAGCGAGTTTAATATTCCTTATAATATTCTTCACGACCGTGGTTTTGTAAGCATTGGATGTGCCCCTTGTACAAGGGCAGTCAGGCCCGGAGAAGATTTCAGAGCAGGCCGATGGTGGTGGGAAGACAGCAGTAAAAAAGAATGTGGGCTGCATGTACATGCACCTGAACCTGCTGTTGCAACAAATTAATCAGTTTTTATAATAAAAAGATATGAGTAAGTATCAGTTCGATTATCTTGACGAACTAGAATCAGAGGCTATACATATATTTCGTGAAGTGGCGGGTCAGTTTGAGCGCCCTGTATTGCTATTTTCCGGAGGAAAGGATTCCATTACGCTTGTTCATTTAGCGTTAAAAGCTTTCCGTCCCGGAAAATTTCCTTTTCCATTAATGCACATTGATACCGGGCAGAACTTTCCCGAGGCTTTAACGTACAGGGATGAAATGGTGAAAAACATTGAAGAAAAGCTTATCGTCCGAAATGTAGGAGACACCATCAGAGAAAAAGGCCTTACAGAGCCAAAGGGAAAATTTGCAAGCCGCAATGCCTTACAAACCTACACTTTATTAGATGCCATAGAGGAATTTAAATTTGACTCATTAATAGGCGGTGCAAGAAGAGACGAGGAAAAAGCAAGAGCTAAAGAAAGAATATTTTCAGTTCGTGATGAATTTGGTCAATGGAATCCTAAGCTGCAGCGACCTGAATTATGGAATACTTACAACGGCAAAATTCACAAGGGTGAAAACGTTCGTGCATTTCCAATAAGCAACTGGACTGAATTAGATGTTTGGAATTATATCCGCAGGGAAAATATAGCGCTACCATCCATTTATTTTTCTCACGAAAGAGATGTAATAGAGCACGAAGGTCAACTGGTGGCAGTATCAGATTTTATAAAATTAGATTCTACTGACACTGTTATAAAAAAGCAGGTGCGGTATCGCACAGTCGGCGATATGACTTGTACGGCAGCAGTAGAATCAAAGGCATTTCATATAGATGATATAATCAGCGAGATCATTGCGACTAAAACCAGCGAAAGAGGTGAGACGAGAATCGACGACAAGGTTTCGGAAGCAGCAATGGAAGACAGAAAGAAAGGTGGGTACTTTTAAATCGTTTGAGTCGCATAATCAGAATAAGTCGGAATTAAGAAGAAAAGACCGTTTCATAATTTTTGGCGTAGCAGTAAAAAAAGGGTATATCCTCTGGTGCATCTCGTGTAATTAGGACAAATAAGTGACAAAATTATGTAGAGCCGGAGATCTGAAATTTGTAACAAAAATAAAAATCACTAGTCCTACAACAGACATATATAAAATATGGATATTTTAAGATTTATAACAGCGGGTAGTGTAGACGATGGCAAAAGCACTTTAATTGGCCGTTTGCTTTACGACAGCAAATCGATTTTGATAGACCAATTGGAGGCTATAGAGAAGCAAAGTAAAAATCGTGAGGACGGCGAGTTAGACCTCGCCCTGTTAACCGATGGTCTTCGAGCTGAAAGAGAGCAGGGAATTACCATTGATGTGGCTTATAAATATTTTTCTACTCCTATCCGCAAGTTCATTATTGCAGATGCTCCAGGGCACATTCAATACACCCGCAATATGGTT
>JBBPZJ010000120.1:0-5940 GCA_038199395.1 Chitinophagales bacterium | reverse complement strand
GCTCAGACAGACACAGGCAGGATTACCTGATTATGGAAGGTTTGCTTCAGCCCTATGAAGACGGAAAACCAGTCTCAAAAGCTATGGAAGAAGTTGCCTTGTCCCGTATCAGACAATTGTCCGCACATGAAATTGGACATACCCTTGGTTTTAATCACAATTTTGCAGCAAGTCCAAAAGATCGTGGTTCTGTTATGGATTATCCCTACCCACGATTTTCTTTAAAAGCAGATGGTTCTGTTGATGTATCTGATGCCTATGCAAAAGGTATCGGAAACTGGGATAAGCGTGCGGTACTGTGGGGCTACAGCGAGTTTAAAAAAGGCGTGGATGAAAATAAGGAATTAGATAAGATAATGAACGAAACTTTGAAACAGGGTTTTATTTACATTCCTGACATCGGCGGAAATGCGCACCCTACTTCTCACCAGTGGGATGATGGCTCAAACTCTATAGATCAGATGATGAATATTATGAAACTACGCAGGAAAGTGCTTGATAATTTTTCAGAAAAAGCCATTCGTGAAGGGCAGCCAATGGCAACAATAGAAGAGGTGCTCGTTCCTATATATTTCTTGCATCGCTACCAAATTGAAGCGGTGGCGAAATCGCTGGGCGGTTTATTCTTTACCCACGCTATTAAAAATGATGGACAAGTAGTTACGAAAATGGTGGAACCTGCAGAGCAATGGCGGGCTTTTGAATCTTTGATGAGTACCATCACTCCCGATGCATTGGCTTTACCAGAAAAGCTGATTCAAAAGATACCTCCACGCCCGTCAGGTTACCCTGCGTCGGTTGAAACTTTTAACGGTTATACAGGACCAACTTTTGACCCGATCGCTGCGGCAGAGTCTGCTGCCAATACAACGCTTTCATACCTGTTGAATGCAGAAAGGGCAGCAAGATTAATTGAATACCATGCACGCGACAACAAACAGCCTGGATTTATAGCAGTAGTTGATAAGCTGATAGAACAAACATGGAAAGCACCTAAACCTGAAGGTTATAAAGGGGAACTGCAAACGGTTGTTAACAACCAGATGTTGAAAAATCTATTAAAGCTGGCGGCAGATGCAAATGCTTCTGAAGTGGTACGTGGACAAGCACTGTTACAAATAGACGAGTTAAAACAATGGCTTAGCACTTCAGTTGCTACTGCAAAGACAGAACAAAAAGCGACCATACTGTTTGCCTTATCGCAAATGGAAGCATTCAAATCAGATCCCAACAAATTTCAACCACCTGCTGTTGCAGATATGCCGCCCGGTGCTCCTATCGGTATGCCTGCAATGGATTTCAACCCCTAGACTGCCTCCTTAAAGGAAACTCTGAAACATCACCTTTAACACTGGCATTTAAAATAAATAACCACTGACATTTAAAAATAAATAACATGCGTACAATCACTTCTTATTTCAAACAAATTCTGTTTTCTTTTGCAACGGCATGCCTGTTAGGTGCTGGTTCTTTTACTCCGGTTTCAGCTCAAACGGCGATTGCGCCTGCTAAGCTTGAAGCGCTAAAAAAGAACTGATAGCTGAAATAGATAAACAGAAAAAATCTACACAGGTAATGGTAGATATGGTTTTTAGTTTTGGTGAATTGGGTTTCCAGGAAGTAGAGACGTCAAAGTATCTTACCGATATTTTGAGCAAAAACGGATTTAAGATTGACATGAGGATTGCAGGAATACCTACTGCATGGACAGCCAAATGGGGATCTGGCAAACCGGTAATTGCCATAGGGAGCGATATAGATTGTATTCCAAAAGCATCACAAAAACCCGGAGTCGCCTATCATGATCCGATTATCGAAGGTGCCCCCGGCCATGGTGAGGGACATAATGCAGGGGAGCCCTTAAATATTACAGCCGTACTTGCGCTAAAGAAAATAATGGAGCGGGAAAAAATTCCCGGCACCATTATGCTATGGCCCGGTGTTGCAGAAGAACAATTGGGAACCAAAGCTTATTACGTAAGGGATGGTTACTTTAAAGACGTGGATGCATGTATTTTCACCCATGTCGCAAACAACCTGGCAACCAGTTATGGCGATGGCGGAGGTAATGGAATGATTTCGGTTAAGTTCAATTTTGAGGGAGAATCGGCTCATGCCGCCGGCGCACCCTGGAAAGGCAGAAGTGCTTTGGATGCGGTTGAATTAATGGATATAGCGTGGAACTTTCACCGTGAACATATGGAGCCAACACAACGCTCTCATTATGTAATTCCTGATGGTGGGGATCAGCCAAATGTGGTTCCTCAAAAAGCTTCTGTGTGGTATTACTTTCGTGAGAGAACTTATCCTAAGATTATGCAGATGTATAAAGACGGTATCAAGATGGCTAACGCTGCTGCAATGATGACCGATACAAAAATGAATTATGAAGTTTTAGGAAGCGCATGGCCGGGGCATTTTAATAAGCCAATGGCAGAAGCTATGCAAAAAAATATTCAGGTCGTCGGTCTACCAAAATGGAGCGAAGATGACCAGGTACTGGCTCGAGGCATACAAAAAGAATTAAATCAAAAGGCTGAAGGTTGAATGATACTTTAACAGCGCTAAAAGCTCCTGAGACTTCAGGCTCCGGCATGGGTGGCGGTTCTGATGACATTGCTGATATATCATGGAATGTACCTACAATTGTTTTGCGGTTTCCGTCAAATATACCTGGCCTGCCAGGGCACAATTGGGCAAATGCGATTTCCATGGCCACACCAATTGCCCACAAAGGAGTAGCGGCGGGTGCAAAAGCAGAGGCAATGACGCTATTAGATCTGTTTACCAATCCCGAACTTGTCAAAAATTCAAAAACATATTTTACCGATGTTCAAACAAAAGAGACCAAATACACCGCTTTGGTGTCCGCAACCGATAAACCGGCGATATTTCTGAATAAAAAAATTATGGATGAATTCAGGCCGCAAATGAAGAAGTTCTATTATGATCCGTCAAAGTATAGCACCTACCTTGAACAACTTGGAATAAAATATCCTACGGTCAGAACACCAGGCACTGCAAAACAATAGCGAAGAAATTTATAGGCAAGCTCTTCTTCTATTAACAAGCAATCCCGGGAAATGTCATAGCTGCAACAAGCCAGGCATTACCGGGATTTTTTAGTATTAAAATAATATTTACCTTTTATAGTTTCTCACCATAATTATTGCGGTAATTGAATTACTCATGATGCAAAAGTTCAACGGATATAAGGAACCGCTCCTTGTATTCAGTTTCTTTTTTCTGAATGTTCCGTAATAAAGCATCAAGTCCTTCGGTTTTATTTTCGACATGTTCACCATGCACACGTTTAAATTTATTAATTAGCATGCGTGAGGTCCTCAAGGTTCACGGGCTTCATCAGGTAGTCAACGCTGTTCGCCAGGCGCATAAGAGGTATGAGTACCTTTTACAACAGGCTTTTTTCTTTTCTATTGATTTCTGATGTTTCTGCGGTAAAAGCATATTTATGTTCCGCATGACTAGTCATAAGAAATAATAGTTCCTGTATTTGCCAGGCCACTGGACCCTCTTACATCTTTGGAAGAATGAGCCTTCACAGCATCAACTGCACTGTGGCCCATGGAAGCGGCAACCAAAGCAGATGATTTTTTCGATGGCTTTTTTTGCTTTTTTCCTGCAACCTTTTCGGGCACTACATTTTCTGTTTCTTTTTTGTCAATTGGGGTTATACCAGGGTTCATTTTTTTGACATCGTCGTTTTGTAATACTGTTTTGTTTTTCATCTTTTTTTAATTTTAATTTGAATTGAATAATTGTAATAAAATATTTTAAAAATAGTTGCTTTATTAAAAAAGGTTTTTCGCATGTTCTCCGCTGTTGCCGGATCAGCAATCGATAATTGTTCGGCACTAATTTTTCACCCTCTATCCTCATCAAGATTGTTATGATTGTCTCCTCCCAAGCTGTAATAATTATTTTCTTCATCCTCACTTCCCGAATTTTCTTCAGCCTCGTCGGCTTCGGAACCGGGTACATCAAGGTCTTCACCTGTCATATCTTCATTAAAATCTTTTTCATTTCGCTTGCCTGGTTTATCCTCATGACCTTTCATTTTACTAAGGTCTTCCGTATTTAAATCCTCTTCTATTCCTTTGTTATAAATATCGTCGGATGCAGGATATAGTGGATAACCGGGAAAAGCATTATGCTCGCTTTCAACTTTTTTCTGAGCTGGAATATTCTCTTCGCTATGTGTCGGTAACGGCGTATTGCTTTTCTTGTTTTCGTGTTTCATTTTCTTTTTTTAAGCGCACAATTGCATTTACAATCTTTGCAAGCAAATGAGAGAACTCGCTTGCATGCTGCTAATATTAAACATTGTTCTTAAATCAACTTATGCTTCAACAACCATCTTGCCAATATTAGTGCCTTTGAACAATCCAAGCAATGCATTTGGCAACTGATCAAACCCATGAACTATTGTTTGCTCAAATTTTATTTTACCTTCTTTTAACCATGTAGCCAGGTGACTGATCGCCTCGGGAAACTGGTTTTGAAAATTACTTACAATAAACCCCTGCATCAAAACACTGCGGGTAAGCAGCATAGGCTGCAAACGGGGCCCTACTGGTGTTTCAGTGCTGTTGTATAATGAAATTTGTCCACATAAAGGGATGCGTGCATGAAAGTTGATATTGCTAATAACGGCATCCGATATTTCGCCTCCTACATTATCAAAATAAATGTCTACACCTTTAGGGCATGATTTTGAAATGCCAGTTTTTAAATCGGTAACAGTTTTGTAATTAATGGCATCATCAAAACCAAATTTGTCTTTCAATAATTTTATTTTTTCATCAGAACCAGCTATGCCAACGACACGGCAGCCCTGTATTTTAGCTATTTGCCCCACTACCAAGCCTACTGCCCCTGCGGCGCCTGAAACCACCACTGTTTCACCAGCTTTGGGTTTGCCAATATCCATTAAACCAAAATACGCTGTCAAGCCGGTCATGCCGAGCACATCAAGATGATAGGATATCGGTGCTACAGTTCCATCAATTTTTGATAATCCCTTTGCAGGAGCAACAATTTGAACACGCCACGGTAAACCGCCTGAAACATTATCACCCGGTTTTAAGTCATCTGATTTGCTCTCTAAAACTTTAGCAATAATTGTTCCTGACAACGGTCGGCCTATCTCAAAAGGAGGAACATAAGATTTAGCATCATTCATCCTGCCACGCATGTAAGGATCTACTGAATAATACAAGCCCTCCAGAAGTACTTCGCCATCCTGCAAATCAGGCAATGCGATACTTTCTAACCGGAAATTGTCAAGAGTTGGTAACCCGACTGG
The DNA here is from genome assembly GCA_038199395.1 of Chitinophagales bacterium. Classification (GTDB taxonomy): domain Bacteria; phylum Bacteroidota; class Bacteroidia; order Chitinophagales; family Chitinophagaceae; genus Segetibacter. The sequence goes on along the minus strand of JBBPZJ010000120.1, from coordinate 614 downwards.
TCTTGAAGCTAAAACGATTTGTTGCGTGTTCATGGTTACTTATTTAATACTTATTTCTATTTGCAAAAGAGATAACAATTGCTTAGCTGCTTCTTTTGATGATGCCGGGTTTTGGCCTGTAATCAATAAGCCATCTTTAACTACATAAGAGACCAATCTTCTTTTTTAGAATAGATAGCACCTTCTTTTTTCAATTCGTCTTCGAGCAAAAGAGGTACAAGATCAGTTAGCTTAACTGCTGCTGCTCCTGTATTTGAAAAGCCGGTAACTTTTTTCCTTTTACAAGCGCATGTCCTTTTTCATCTTTTACATGCAGCAGAACCGATGGTGCATGACACACTGTAGCTACCGGCTTTTTACTTTTCCAGAATGATTCTATTAAATTGATAGATTGCTTATCATTGGCAAGGTCCCACAACGGGCCATGTCCGCCCGGATAAAATACAGCATCAAAATTAGCAGCGGCTACTTCAGTCAATTTCTTTGTGTGTGCCAACATTGCTGCAGATCTTTATCCTTATCAAAACGTTTTGTTGCTTCAGTCTGATTACCTGGTTCTGCACTTGTGGGATCAATGGGAGGCTGGCCGCCATTGGGAGAAGCAAGCACAATTT
>JBBPZJ010000119.1:0-8734 GCA_038199395.1 Chitinophagales bacterium | reverse complement strand
TTAAGAAAGGCGCTATACCAAGCCGCCGGGGACTTGAAAAATAAGAACCAATAATAACAAGCTAAAGTGTCATACCAAAGAAGGTACCGGCTATTTATTTTCAGCTTCATCCCCGCCAATACACTTAAAATGTTTTTTTGTCATTAAGTCAAAAATTAACTTGATCCAGATAATAATGCTAAAAACAGCTTTAATAGAATAAGTGTCTACATACTTTTCAGTAATCCAACCGGGAGTAATAAGGTCGGTAGACGTGAATGAAGTGAATATGAGGCATAGCCAAAGCAGGATTTTATTAACGATGTTTGGCGGTTGAGAAAAATACCAAATACCCACTCCAAAGAGTGAAATAATATAAGTTGGAGATTCGCCCCGATGATTAAAGATAACAATCCATATTAGTAGCGATGCTAAGATCTGAAGCCGGAATTGATATGATTTATAGCAATTGAATTTTAGTAAAGGGATACAAAAAATAATCGCAGCAATTGCTACAGTACCAATTTTAGAAAAATTTAGATTAAACCACGAGTGTACCAGCCCAATAAAAGAAACTCCATAAGACGCTTCATGATCCCATTTTAAAAGATTTATCCAGTTTTGATACTGTTGCAGTAATTCGTTTTTTGAAATAATCAACAGGGGCAATATGGCGAATAGAATTGCCCACATAATAGTGTAAAGTATAAAACGGATTTTACCAGGATAAAACACAGCCAGAACAACTGCAACCAGTCCAAATATTTTTATATAAACAGTTAAGACAATTAACAAAGAAGCCAGTAAAGGCCTTTTATTTTCTAATGAGTAGAATGAAAAAACTATAAGAGATGCAATCAATACGTTTGTCTGAACCCATTGCATAGAAATTCCAAATTCAAGGAATAAAAATAAAAAAAGGAATTTCAGGGAATCGTGGTTGAGTTTAAGTTTTAGTATGGCATAAATAAAAACAGTCGTGTTGATAATATTAAATAAGAACAGTCCAACCTCATTCTGCAAATAATAAAAAGGAGCCATCAAAACAGAGAAAGCAGGGCTGTATTTATATAAATCAAAATACTCTTTTGGGTAGTAGAGATATAGATTTTGATTATGAATTAAATGACCGAAAGAGCTTTTAAAGATTACCAGGTTATTATAATGAGTATAGATATCGCCTCGTGATGCAATAATACCCTGAATGGTAATTCCCAGAGCCAATAGTATAATTAGTACAATAACATGCTTTAAAGTTATTTTTTGATAGAAAGGGGTCATAAAAAATTATAAAGAGAAGCTTATAAGTTGTTGTAAGCAAATTAGGTTAATAAGGATTGAGAAGGTTGTTGTTGTAAAAAACGAGGTTTTCGCCACTCAATTCAAGAGAAAAGTCATACTTAGAAATGGCATTAAAAACAGCTTTGCTCGCTCCTTTTTTATACCTGTCATGGGTTTCGATAATCATGATTTTTGAAAAAGGTAGCCATTCTTCATATCCTGTTTCAAAAATTTCCCTTTCTGAACCTTCAATATCTATTTTTAGTATATCTATATATTCCGCTTTCATAGTATCCATCACTTTCTTTATGGTATAAGCCTGTATGCTATTTGCGCCTTTCCCCTGCTCTATAATAAATGATGCTTCGCCGAATCCCTTATCAACCACGTGTATTTCTTCTGATGTATTCCAAATTGCTCCATGTACCATTTTTACATTTTGGTAATGCTTTAGGTTATTACAAGCAACAGCATAATTTTCAACGTTTGGTTCTAAAGAAAATATGCTCGCGTTTGGAAAACGATTGGCAAAGTAAATACTGCCAAAGCCAACATTTGCTCCAAGATCGACGATAACTTTAGGATCAATCGGTACATGTACATCATACTCTTTAGAATAAAATATTTGATCAAACATGGTAAGGTCAGATCTTGTTTTCTGACCTCTTATTTCAACCGGGTATTTAAGAAATGGAAACTTAACAATAGACGTCTTCTTAAGTTTTCTATTTATATATAGCTGGATGCCGTTCGACAACCCATAGGTTTTTACGTGTTCAAATATTTTCGTCGACATGCGCTCTTCTTTTTAAATATTCATTCTACCGTTTTACACCTCTTCGTCTCTTCATTTGAAAAAATTACTTCTACAACAGCGAGGCTTCTACTGTCACTTAATCTTTACAAACATTTTAAAACAAAAAAAGAACCTGTGTAATGCTGAATGTTTTTTTACATTCAGAAATGTATCCCTGTATTTTAGAAAAAGGAAAAACCTTCTAAAGTTGTTTTCTAAAGAGAAGCTTTCATAAGTTTTTACCAATGTCTGTAAGACTTCTTTTTCTTCAATCAAATAGGGGGGGCAAGCGTGGTAAAATGAATTTATACGAATACGGATTTTCGCCAGATCCAAACGGGTTCTTTCCGCTTTGCTAACCCTGCTGTCTTTCTTTCCTCTTCCGCCAATAACGCCTGTTACATTGCCGGGATGTTGCCTGTATAAGATCAAAGGTTCAGGAAAATATTTCATTCCCCCGTAAAAAGTTGACAGGTATGGCAACCACCAATCTGGCGGAATAACTACTAGAAATGGTACTGCTTTCTTAAAAAAAGATCTTTTAAAAATCATTGCATGCGCATATATTCTGCAAAAGACAGTTAATTGAAGGCAGTTATTCCACGATCTAAAATTTACAAGGTCAGATATTTTAGTTCCTGTTGGTTGTAGGTTTTCATCACATATGATAGAGTCACAATAGATGATGGAGTGATCTCCAATTGCTCCTGCCATTTTTTCTATTTTGGTTCGATCCCAATAATCATCCTGGTCGCATAAAGCGATCAAATCTCCGGTAGACAAAGAACATCCTTTTTCAAAGTTTTTAATGAAGCCTAAATTAACATCGTTTACATACACCTTCATGTTGGGATGGCAACTCGCATAAGCCTGTAGAATTTCAACCGTTTTATCTGTACTGCAGTCATCAACAGCCACAATCTCAATATTACCGTATGTCTGATTGAAAAGCGATTGTAGTTGCTTTGTCAAATAGGTTTCGCCATTGTAAGTGGCAAGTACAATGGAAACCATCTTTAATGTTTCGTTCGTACTTGTTTTTTGTGCCACCATATAATGATCTGAGGTTACTTATTCTTTTTTTGTCAAACTTTTTTATCTACCTGACCTTAAAAGGCAGAACGGTGTAAGAAACACTTATGGTTATACTTATGAAAAGTAAGCAACTTAATTTATTATTTACAACAATCCCCTAAAGTACTTTTTAAATTTAAATTCTGGCAAGCTTCATTTAATGAAAAACTATCAATATTTTTCATTTTTATAGAAATTAGAAAGTCGCAAAATTATATGGATGTTCCTCTAATATCAATTGTCGTATGTACCTATAATGGTGAAAGATTTTTAGCGGAGCAAATTCAATCTCTTATCAATCAAACTTACCCCAATCTTGAAATAGTTATTTCTGATGATCATTCTACTGACAGAACGAGATCTATACTCTCAAAATATGAAAAAGATCGGCGTTTTACTATAGTTTATAACGAAAAGAACTTAGGGTTTACAAAAAATTTCGAGTTGGCTTCCCTGCTTGCGAAGGGAAATTTTATAGCCTTTTCTGATCAGGATGATATATGGCAACCCATGAAAATTGACAGGTTGTATAACGCCATTTCTAACTATTCGCTTGTTTATAGCAATAGTATTTTAATTGATGACAACGGAAAATCGCTCAATAAAAAGCTTTCTGATTTTAGAAAGATGAAAAACTTCATCGATGATTCCCGGGGGTTTGCTTTTCACAATGTTGTCTCAGGTCATACGATGATGATAAAAAAAGATTTATTACAGTACGCCCTGCCTGTTCCGGCTAATTTTTACCACGACTGGTGGTTTGCTATACAAGCATCTAATGTAAACGGCATTATTTATCTAGATGAAACACTAACACTTTACCGCCAGCATACCGATACCGTAACTAAAACAATTGTAGATAAGATAACAGGCTCACGAAAACGTACAATCAGATATCAGGATTATATAAGAGACCTAAAATGGTTACAACTTTTTAAAGAAAATAGGATAGAAAAGCATCGGTTATTTTATAATAGATTACACGAACTGTATTTAATTAAAAACGAAGGAAGGTTCGTATGGCCTTTATTCTTCTTCTTACTTAAAAACCAAAAAATTATCTTTCTCTTTTTTAAGAAAAACCTTTTAAGCAAGCTAATAGAAATTAGAAAAATGGCAAGAGGTGAATTGAAAAACTCCGAATTTAAATTGAGACTAAAATCTCCATTTAAACAACTAATCTTCTGAATTCCTCCCTAAATTCCCATTTCCATCTCCGGTGGCTCCACAGATAATTGAACGGCTTTTTTTTGATGCATTCTTCAAGCCATTTCACGTATATTTTTGTAAGCTCTCCACGGCCATACTCTTTAGGTGTGGTAGTAACTAAAGTAAATTCAGCTTTGTAGTACCCCCGCTTCACTTTATAGTGATGCACAAACACAACGGCGGTGTTGTTGATCCTGGCACTTTTCTCCGGCCCGGTAACAAAGGAGGTGAGTTTTCCAAAAAATGGCAACCAGTAAGCCTGGCCGGTATTGGGTGGGCTTTGATCAGCATAAAGACCTAAAGCGTAGCGACCTTTTGCAAGCTGATGAAAAGTGGTTTTAAAATTGTAAGCTGATAGCATGATGGTGTGATATCGTTGCCTTAAATTAAGTATCAGCTTATCAATAGTTTTATTGCTGACTTCCTTATAAACACCAATAAATGGATATGGAGCAAATTTTGGCACTGCCCAGTTCATATACTCCCAGTTAAAAAAATGGCCTGAGTGTATCTGAACATTTTGACCGGAGGCATAGAGCTTATCGAATATTTCAAAATTTCCCTCAATTCGTTTTGAAAAGGCCTTGTCTGAAATGGATAAAAATTTCAAGGTTTCAATAAATGTGTCAATGAAATTTTTATAAAACTCTTTAGCAATCTGAATTCTTTCATCTGCTGTTTTGTTGGGAAATGCTCTTTGTAGATTGCTTAAAACAACGGTTTTGCGATATTTAAATACATGGTATAGCAAAACGTATACACCATCACTTAATAAGTATAAAACACGCCATGGAAGCAGTGAGAAGATGTATAAGAATCCGTATAATAAGTGATACATCGTTTTGATAATAAGATGGTAAAATGGCTGAAAATTGTCAATTCTAATTTTACTTCTTCCATTCCAGCAAAGGCGAATCCAATTCCTCCTCTTTCTTAAAGGCAACATTGTAAATAATAATCAACCACACAATAAAACATGGCAATGCTTTTAAAGCATAGGTTCTTATTATATTATGCTTAATAAGCTGAGGCACTAAATCTGTTGATGAAAGACTAGTAACTACCAAAACAAACACCAGCACAGCTTTATCAACCGCGGATGCTTTGTGCATATTTAAAACAAACCAAATAGCAACGCCCACAATTGCTATCACATAAGTTGCAGACTCCGCACCGGAACTAAAGATGACTAAGGTAATCAGAGCAAGGGCTAAATAATATAACTGATAAACAGTGTTCCTGTACAATTTAAATCTCAACAACGGTAATCCCAGAAGTATGGCAGCGGGAATTACTACTACCAAATTAGACATCAGAGGATAATTAAAGATCTTTCTAATCATTCCCATCACCGACAGGTCTTGCATATTAACCTCACTCATAATGAGGTTGTGTTCATTTTTAGCTACCAGTGTCGTTATCCAATCTTTATATGTTTGAATAATATAAGCAGGCGAAGAAATCAGCATCGGTAAAAGAAAAAGCACTACCAGCCAAAACAACAAAGAACCAATGTACTTTATTTTATGATTAGAAAAAAGGAAGAAAATAATTCCTACAATGCCGTAAATCTTAGCAAGGATACCGAGAGCAAGAAAAAAGGTGGCCCAAAAATCTTTTTCTTTACGAACGAACGTGTAAGATAAAATAATCCATGCGGCAACCATGGGGTTAAACTGAACATTGTGACTGGCAGTCATAAAGTCGATAGCGGCAATAAGGAAAATTGTCCTAATTCCTTTTTCAGTAAAAGGCAATTGTTTTATTGCATAAAACAAGAAAACTGCGTTTGCAATTACCCATAATATTACCCCTAACCAATTAGGTAATACTGAAAAAGGAGCAATTACAAAACTGAATATAGGACCGTATAAGTTATGGTCGGCGTATTGGTCAGGGTAATAGAGGTATAAATTTTTTTGCTCAACAAGATGCCAAAAAACATTTTTGAAAATAAGGTAATTATTTATACTGTGGTGTAGCAACTCTGCTAGGGCTGCAATAAAAGCAAACGCAAACCAAACAACATAAGCAAAAGGTATTTTGCGATTAGTGCCTAATCTTATGTCTGCAAATAAGAATTTAAATGGCAATTGATTTTATTAGAAAGTGAAATTTATTTAAGCCATTATTCAACCTCTGAGTTGTGTAATTTTTCCGCTCTCCACCACCTGAAACCTATGTATCCAACAATGGTGAACGGAGCCAGCATAAGATAAACAATACCGGTATTTAAACCACGGGCAGTTTTTTCGCCTAACTGGCCTGCAGTTTTTGTACAAATAGAACATTGCGCATCAGCAGTATTTATAACCGCAGTAAGAACCAATATTATAAAAAGTGCTCTCCATCTCCTCTTTCTCATAATAATAAATTTCGCTTGCAAAGTTAAATGCAAAAACAGATTAAAAAAGTTATTGTTAAACCAGCTCTAACAGTCTTCGCAGTTTTATTCAAACTACTTTCCATCCAAGAATTGTTCATTGAGCATCTTTTATTCAACATACAATTTTACAAATCACCCAACTGAGGACGAATAACAATATCTTCTACCACTGCCATTGGCGAAAGCTGGCTGCTTGCAAATACCATTTTGGCTACGTCATCTGCTTCCATGATTCGTTGGGGATTTATATCCGACCCATCCCAACTTCCTGTGAACGTTGCACCCGGCAACACCGCTGTTACTTTTATTCCATAAGGCTTCATTTCCTCTCTCAGGTGCTTCGTTAAGCCCAGTAAAGCAAATTTGCTGATGCCGTAAGACCCTACATCGGGCAACGGTTGAAAAGCGGCTATTGAACAAATATTGAAAATATGGCCCTGCTTCTTTTCCATCATAGCGGGAAGTAACGTGCGGCTAAGATGATATGCGCCATAAACGTTCACCTGCATCATTTTTTCTATAGTTCCCTCTGCTTCGTTATAAATACTGCCGGGAACAAAATAACCTGCATTATTTACCAAAATATCAGGAGCGATTTTAGAATCTATTATCCATCTGCCAAATTCTTTCACCTGTTCAGTATCACCGCTATCTACTGCTTTCACGGTAACCGTTATTCCTGCAAAACGGGAGGAAAAATCGTTTTCCATTTCCTGCAAGTCTTTTTCGGTTCGGGCACAGGCAACAATATTATATCCTGCTGCGGCAAATTGCTCGGCAATAGCACGTCCCATACCTTTAGTTGCCCCGGTTATTATAACATTCATTTTTTATGTTTTTAAGTAGCTTGCACCAAAAATAAAGTAAACAAAACACGAAATTGTACTAAATGACTTACCGGCATCTTTTCTTTGACCTCGATCATACGCTTTGGGACTTTGAAACCAATTCAAAAGAAACACTCCACGAACTTTTTATTCTTCATCGAATAAACGAATTAATAACCCCTGATTTTGATCTTTTCTACGAAAAATATTCTTTGCATAACAAACGGCTTTGGCATCGATATAATCATGGCTTCATTAAACAAGAAGAATTGAAATGGAAAAGAATGTGGCATACATTATTAGAATTCAAAGTTGGCGACGAAATTCTATCGAAGAAGTTGGGCCAGGAATATTTGGAAATACTACCTACTAAAAAAGCTCTTTTTCCGCATACAGAAGAAATACTTAAATATCTTTCAAACAAGGAATATAAACTTCATCTCATAACCAATGGTTTTGAGACGGTGCAATGGCGCAAGCTGGAAAACGCCAATATTGGGAACTATTTTTCTGCCGTAATTACATCAGAGGCTGCATCTTGCTTAAAGCCCCATAAAGAAATTTTTGATTATGCAATAAGTAAAGCAGGATGTTGCTACACTGAAGGCATTATGCTTGGAGACAATTTAGATGCTGACATACAAGGAGCGATGAATGCAGGAATGGACACAGTCTTTGTAAATCATATAAAGGAGGAAACAACCCTTAAACCCACACATACCATTTATCATTTAAAAGATCTCGAGGATATTTTATAAAACTTATTTTATAATTGTTCGAAAAGTCAGGTTTATTCTGGCAGTGGAGATCTTCTTTGTAGCTGGTAAACGGTGTAACCAGTTTATTTGTGTGGCACCTTTCATTACTAGCAAACTTCCTCTTTCGAGCAAAATAGAAATGGTCTGTTTCGTTTGTTTATGTTTGAATAAAAATTTTCGCTCAGCTCCAAAACTGAGAGAAGCTATGGCAGCGTTCTTAGCCAGCGTTTCTTCATCATCACTATGATATGCCATTCCTTCATCTCCGTTGTGATACAAATTCAGCAGGCAGGAATTAAAAGCTTCACCCGTTATTTCCTCTACCCTGGCCTTCAATTCTAACAATTCTGTTGTCCATGTTAATGCTTGCTTTGTAATCTTTGAGTAGGTGTAAGAGTATTGTGAATCACCGTACCAGGCAGTC
>JBBPZJ010000118.1:0-11787 GCA_038199395.1 Chitinophagales bacterium | reverse complement strand
GATTATTCCAAATTTTAAAATACAGGTTTTCGAATCGATGCTGTGGAAGGTCATTTTTGCAGTAGTTTTTACACTCATTATAGTAACGGCTTTTGGGGTAACTGTACAAGCGTTGTTACGTCAAAAAAAATTAAGTGAAATAAAAACTGATTTCATAAATAATATGACGCACGAGTTTAAAACTCCTTTGGCCACTATCTCGCTTGCAGTAGATGCTTTAAGAAATGAAAAAGTTTTATCGCAGCCAGAGAAAATGTCGTATTTCAGTGGAATTATAAAGGAAGAAAATAAACGGATGAACAAACATGTCGAAACAATATTGCAGGCAGCACTGTTGGACAAGCAGGAGTTGAAACTTGACATGAATAAGGTGCATGCACACTTATTGATACAAAGTGCACTAAATAATTATCAACTGCAAATTCAGGATAAGGAAGGTAAAGTCGAATTGAAATTTGATGCAAAAAATGATGAAATTATTGCAGACGAAAATCACTTTACAAATTTGCTATCTAACCTTTTTGATAATGCCATAAAGTATTCAAAAGAAAATCTTATGTTAAAGGTTGTCACCTGCAATACCAGTAAAAACCTTCAGATAAAAATACAAGATAATGGTATCGGCATGAATAAAGAAACCGCAAAGAGAGTCTTTGAAAAATTTTATAGGGCTCACACCGGTAACCTCCACAATGTAAAAGGTTTTGGGCTGGGAATGAGCTATGTAAAAACCGTTATTGACGTACATAAAGGGCGCATTAAGGTAGATAGTACACTAGGAAAAGGAACATGTTTCACAGTTGAAGTTCCTTTAGCTGACAAGAGTTGATGATAGGTTTTTTGAGAGCTTGCAGAAGAGATCCCGATTTGCCAAAGCAGAGTATTATTCGTAACACAAACTCGCTTTTTAAACTGAAAAAGTTGTCTTTTTCGAGACAGCTTTTTCGGTTTAAAGGCTTCCTGAAAATCAGATTATTGCACCAGAATTGTTTTTGTTATAGTAGTCTGATTATTGGTCAGTTGCAGCATGTATTTTCCTGCAGGCAACTTTTGCTTCAATGTAATTATTTGGCTTCCGGACCCTCCGCTATGTTGCAGAACACTTCTGCTTTCATTCTGTCCTGACAAATTACTGATATCTACCTTATACTGGCCCTCCTGCATGTTGGCCAACTGAAGCCCGATCGTATTTCCTGTTATTGGGTTAGGGTAAACCGTAACGTTGGTTTTGCTGTTTTTCATATTGACCGATACTACCGCACTATAACTCGCAGTTCCTGTCTTGTCTACCATCTTTATTCTATAAAAATTGTTACCATCGATAGCATTATTATCGAGCCAGTTGTAGGTGTTGCCTGTGGTGCTTGCTGCCTTTGCTGCTATAGTGAATACCTTATCAAACTCTCGCATATTTACTGACTTCTCAACCTCATACCTGTCTATATTGGTTTCTGTCATAGTTTCCCATGCTACTTCAATTCCTTTATCCTGCCGGGAAGCCTTTACCTTGCTTAAGGTTACAGGCAAAGCAGACCGGGTATTAAATACTATTGAAAAACGATTAGGGGCAAACGATGCTGAATCTGGGGTGATACTAAAAGCAGTTGTGGTAGATGTTGAAAGGTCGAGAGGGGTTTCTTTGCCTAAAAAAGCATCTTTTAAACTGGCTTTCACCAAAGGATCGAAATTCTCTCCTACAAACTTAAGATAGTACTCTTTTTGCCTGTACTGCCACATTTTAATGGGTATTGTATCACAACCTGAAATCGATGGCCGTGCTTCAATACTCAATGCTACTCCGTTTCTGTTGATGGCCATGTTTTCATCGAGATTGGTAAATTTATATGAATCTTCAAACCCCACAGCGGAAGAGAAATTGTCGCCGAATACAGCCACAAATCCGTCGGCAGTATTGCTGCTTCCCGGGTTTAGATTTAGTAGTAATAGCGCTGATAATTTAGTGAGTGAACCGGCACTCCTAAATACACTGGTATTCGTATAGCTTTTACTTGATTCGGTAAAAGATAAGGAGGGAAAAACAGCCTTTGTTTCTACAAAAAATCCCTGCCCCGATTGTATATTTTCATCCACCATCGAAGTCGGACTGCTATTAGTGCCAGAGGAGCTGTTATAAGATACGTAAGCACCTCGTGTACCTTGGGTCTCGTCTAAGGTATAATATGAACTTGCGATACCACTTTTTTGCAGGTTGTTCCAATTAACCGGACATGCATATGGATTGCCTATAAAACTGAATCCTCCTACTTTTTTACTTAAAGCACCGCTGACGACCTGGGTACCTATAGCCAGCGTACCGGTAGCACGAAGAATGGTATTGGATGGTGTAGCATAATTATCATTTAAATCAACTGCTCTGCTGCCACGAACCATTAAGCGAAAAGGACTGCCTGCAGTTAAAGTGCCTGAACTGTTTGGAACGATAGACCATCCCTGGGTATTATTATCAAAAGCAAAAAGCGAAGGATTATACGTTTGGGTAACGTCGAGGCTATCGGTAGCCAGTTTTGGCCCGGTAATGTGTGTTCCATAACCAGGTGTGGGATTATAATTTAACCATCTATCAGGATTGGATACACCTTCCATCCAATTCTCTTTTATACTGGTGGTAGAGGTAACAGCGGGACTAAGGAGCCGAAATGCTCTTTTTGCCGGAATAAACCTTTCTACAATAAAAGCGCCTCCTGTACCATACGTTACGGTAGCAGAGGAGCCTACAGTAGTTACCATAGATGTATTAGCGATACTGGTAGATTGTATAGTAATCTTATTGCTTCCAAGAGCAAGTGTTCCTGCGGTAAGATTTAGTTTACCGGGCAAAGTACCACCGGAAATAGTCAGATTGGAGAGCATGTTTACTGTTCCTACTGCAATGGTGAAATTTTTGAGCACCTGCTTGCCGGGCGTGAAGTACAGATTAGAGTTTCCTCTCACAGTAAGGCCAGAGCTGGAACTTCCGGTAATACTACCGGTTCCTGTACGAATACACCAGCCAACGTCGAGAGTAGTGTTATCGGCAATAATGGCTACTCCATTTTTTACATCTAATGTACCTGCTATGTTTAAATTAGTAAGCGTATTACCAGAAGCCCGGTTAGAGAGTACAAAAGTGTGTTCACTTCTTGTAAAATCTACAGGTGTACTTCCGCTTCCATCGGTATTTGCTCCCCATGTAGATGGTATATTGACATCAGGTGTACTTTTAGAGTATACTACTACAACAGGAGTAATAACAGCAGGGCTGCTAAGAACTGTTGCACAACTGTTTGTAGTATTTATAGCACTTACAGTATACGAACCATTATCGGTAGTGTTTAAAGGACTGATAGTATAAAAAGAGTCTGTAGCGCCGGTAATATTAGTCCCATTTTTTTTCCATTGAAAACTACTTGCATTTGTGGCAGATACAGAAAGAGTAACTGTGTTTCCCGTAACAATTGTCTGGGTCAAAGGCTGTGAAGTAATAGCAGTATTTAAGTAAGCTTTATTACTGGTTACAGTTCCACCACTATTGGTTACTACGACTTCGTATGTGCCTGCATCACTAGCAGTAACCGGGTTAATTGTGTAGCTCGAATTTGTTGCACCTATAATATTTACACTGTTCTTCCTCCATTGGTAAGTATCATTTGTGCCGGTAGCTGTTACTGAAAAGGTAACACTTTGATTGGTGCCTGCACAAACGACCTTTGTCTGCGGCTGACTTGTAATACTAGGGGGTATAATTACAAAGGCATCGCTATTGTAGGCCATAAAAGCAGGATCGCTTTCTCCGCCTGGCTTTACTAATAATGCAGTAACTGAAGCCGCATTTGCAGAAGTAATTCCAAAGTCTGAAAGTTTAAAAGAAGTTAACCTGATATTCCTGGTTGTGTTACTAACGAAGCCACTGATAATAGTGGCAGCATCACAGGTAGCACCTACTTTTAAATTATAAAGATCCAATATATAAGTACCGAGAGAAGGCACTGTGCTCCAATTAACAGTTACAGAGTTGCCAACAATAGCGCCTGAAGAATTAGCGAAATATATAACATCAAGATTATTAGTTGTCGTAGGATCAGCAATTTGAGTGTACAAAATATCAGGCTTCGCATCAGCAATAGAATTTACATCTATACTTTGTACCTGAAAGCTCATTACAGCACTTGAGGGAATATTTGTAACACCTGTACCAATATCTAAACCGTTAATGCCATCTGTAAGAACATCTTTCATTTTTACTGTTGGTAACGGCGTACTAAATCCATTTGGAACTCCGTCATAATTACCGGCAAGTGCCATATAAATAGGAGGACCAGGAACGGTTCCTGTAATAGATGTAATTGGCAAAGCCTTAAAGTTGCCCGTTGTATAAGCCACGCCCTTACTCGTTAATACTGAGTTATTCACCCCTGTTGAATAAATTTGTGTACCTGCTTTAAATGCCAGTACATTATGACTGGTGTTTGGATTGGTAGCATTATTAGCAGTTGAACTGGAACGCCAATAACCACCGAAATCTGTAATTACCTCTGTGACCTGTTGTGCCTTCAACAAGAAAGAGGAAAAAAGAAAAATCAAAAGAGAAAAAAGTGTTTTTACAGAACAAATGTGTACGCATTTGACCTTTTTTTGTACAGATGTTATCATGTTACAGTCTTTTAAAGTCTTAAGTGGAAACTTTTATTAGAGTTAATATTTAAAACGATACTTTATAAATAAGTATTTGAACAAGCTGCTATTAAGGCTGATCGGGGTATAAAAATGGCCAATTAGATTTGTACGACCTTAGGTAGTTTGAAAATGAAGGGATGTAGTAAATTAAGCTTAATTAGAGACCTGGCTTCCTCTCAGAACAACGAAAGCTACCGCAAAAGAGTAGCTTTCGTCGTACTTAGTACTTTTGTAGAAAGTTATTACACCAGAATTGTTTTTGTTATAGTAGTCTGATCATTGGCAAGTTTGTAGTATATTCTCTCCTGCAGGTGGCTTTTGCTCATGTAATTATTTGGCTCAAATGGGGTGAAAAAAATGACAGAATGGATTTGATAAAAATTAGGATGATTACCAAAAATGATGAATTGAATTTGCCAGAAAAACGAGGGATAAAAGTGGGTTAGGATAGTAGTATTGCTTCTTTAGCTTGCTCATTCTTTCTGTGGGCTCTTACCCTTACCAATCCATAGAGAACACCGATACCAACTAATAAGCTTACCCCATCATCAAAAGGAACGTGAACATCTTCTACATTGGTCCCATCTTCCCAGCCATCTGGATTTGTAGGCTGGCAAAACACAAGAGTGGGCAAGGTTAGAAGAAATAATACGATTATGATTTTACCCGCTTTTTCCATTTTTCTGATTTACACGTCTATTTGCATTTACGCTTCTATTAAACTTTCAACTCTTGCCTGACATACTTCTATAACGCATCCAACTGTATTTATATTTTACCCATTTTTTTGTGCTGTATCATTTATTCAATTAATACTTTAAAGTCACTGTTTTACTCTTACCTATATAAAAGAAATATCCCTTATAGTTATTCTTAATAAGTTTGCTGAAAATAGCTTTTAGGCTTTTGCTGCTACAGCGAAATGATTTGCTAAAGCAGAAAGAAATGACTAATGGACTACATTAAAACATATAAAAGTTTTATCAATAGCCACTACTTAAGTGAGGGTATAAGAATTACAACCGGGGTTGTTCTTCCGGCCCTTGCTTTTAGTTACTTCAATATGTTTTCTGTTGGTATTGTTGTTTCTTTAGGTGCATTGTTTGTTAGCATTACAGATAGCCCCGGACCTATTCATCATAGAAAAAATGGAATGAGTGTTTGCATAGCTGGTATTCTGATCACTACCCTCATATTAGGTTTTGCTGTTAAATCAAACTTTCTGCTTGCTTTTTTTCTTTTTACCGGCTGCTTTTTTTTCTCTGTGATTGGCATATATGGCGCGAGGTCCGGTTCCATCGGAACTGCGGTTATGCTTGTAATGACACTCACAATTGACCCGCATTTAAACCTGGATACACCCGTAAAGGTGATCACACATTCTTTATACCTCGCCTCTGGTGGTATATGGTATATGTGCTTTAGTATGATTTTGTATAATTTTCGCCCTTACAGGCTTTTGCAGCAAGCGTTGGGTGAGGCTATACAGGCTACGGGCGAGTATCTTCTGATAAGATCAGAATTTTATAAGAAAGATGTGAATTACGAAAATACATTTAAGCGGTTGCTTCAACAGCAGGCAAACGTTCAGCATAAGCAAACAGAATTAACTGAACTGTTATTTAAGACGCGAAGCATTGTAAAGGAATCAACCAATATTGGTCGTTCGCTTGTTATGATCCATCTTGATGTAATTGATATTTTCGAACAAATAATGATGTCACACCAACAGTATTCCGAACTGCATCGATACTTTGATGAAACCGGCATTCTTAACGATTATCATTCTATAGCAAAGGAACTTTCTTATGAACTTGAAGATATCGGGATAGCAGTAAAAAGTGGGGAACGCTCAAAGGAAAGGCGAAATTTGGAAGAGAAAATAACTAACGTAACAAAAAAGTTAGACAACCTTCGTCTTACTTTTTTAAAGCCAGACAACATAGAAGGTTTCATTAGCCTTAGAAGAATCTTAGAAAACATTCAAGACCTTGCAGAACGGCTAGCAGTGCTTCACAAGTACACTGATTTTGATAGTTCATTAAAGAAAAAGAAAATCAAAGGTTCGGATTATAAGCACCTTATATCTTCTCAACAAATAACGCCTGAGTTATTCCTCAGTAATTTTACTTTAAAGTCAGACACCTTTCGACATTCATTAAGAGTAAGCATTGCAATTGTCGCAGGATTTATTGTTGCCACAGCCTTGAATATTGGTCATAGTTACTGGATACTGCTAACGATCGTAGTTATTTTAAAACCCGCTTTTAGCTTAACAAAAAAAAGAAACAGTGATAGACTTGCCGGCACTTTTGCAGGTGTGATTGCAGCTATTTTAATATTGTCTGTTGTGAAAAACAATAACGTGTTACTTGCTTTTCTTATAATCTTTATGGCCGGAGGGTACACTTTTATGAGAACAAACTATTTCGTAAGCGTGTTATTAATGACAATATACCTACTCATTTTTTATCATCTGCTTAGTCCCGATAATTTTAAAATATTGCTGAAAGACAGGGTTATAGATACAATGATCGGCTCTTTTATAGCCTTTATAGCAAGCATTTTCCTGTTTCCTTCATGGGAAAGAAAAAAATTCAAAGTGGAAATGATAACGATGTTGTCTGATGTAAATGATTATTTTTCCGTAATTGCCGACGCTTTTAGTGGTAAAGAAATCGATAATGCTGCAAAACAACTGGCTCGAAAAAATGCTTTGGTGGCTTTGGCAAATTTGTCTGACGCCTTTAACCGAATGATATCAGAACCAAAAAGTCAGCAGCAGGGAGTAGAAATACTTCATCAATTTGTGGTATTGAACCATATGCTGACTTCGTATATAGCTACATTGGCTCATTACATTCAGATGCACCCAATACCATCCAATTCAGACGATTTTAAGAAGGTTACAGAAGACATCAGGCAGTATTTTGTTAATGCTACCAGTTATTTAAATAATGAAAATGTTACACAACAAACAAGAAGTAATAAGGATTCGTTGCGTAATTTAAATGACAAGGTAAATCAACTGATGAAGAAGAGAAAGGAGGAGTTGGAGCAAGGTTTAATGGAAACCGCTACCAGGAAGCCATTGTTTGATCTAAAGTCAATTGTTGATCAATTTAACCTCATTTATAATGTTGCTATTGATTTGAATAAAATAACACAAACCTTAAAAATAGAATAAACAACAAGTAAGAATAAGAGTTAAAAATGCTGCTTTGGTATTTCTGCTGCTTGTAAAGGAAGGTTTCTATTAACATGAGTTTTTCTTGCAGCACCTTTTTTAGTAATGATAAATTAATAAGCTTTATTTTTAATGCACCATTCAATTATTCAGGCTTGTCGGTCTATTACAAATAATATTTTTAAGACTGTCTGGTGCGTATTATTTCATCATTAAAACAACATCAAATAAATGATTAAAGATTTTCACGGAGAAACATGGAAAGAAGTAAAGTTTGACTTTGAATTTACTAATCATTACCGCCTTCAGGTTTCCAACTTCGGACGTTTAAAAGCTTTTAATAAACAGTCAGATGGAAATGAACTGAAAGGATCAATGATAAAGGGTTACCGCATTATCCGTCTTAAATTCTTCAATACCAGAAATGCTGCAATACAAGCCCGGATAACGGCTTACCAGCAGCAAATTTTAGAACTGAACGAGCAAATTAAATCACTTAAAAAACAAGATGGAACAAAATCTGAGATTGACCAGGCAACAAAAATTTTGAACGAGGTAAAAAAGAAGCTAGGCAAGCAATTTAAAATTGACACCAAAGACCGTACAATTCACTATCATTCACTGGTGCATAGACTAGTGGCAGAGTATTTTTGTTTAAAACCTTCTGAACAAGATAGCGTTGTTGCACATCTTGATTACGATAAACTTAACAACAGAAGCAACAACCTAAAATGGATGACTGCAAAGGAAAATTTCGTCCATCAGCAAAAAAGCCCTTTGGTAATTGCAGGAAAAAACGAGCGCAGACTTGTAAAAAACACAAAAGTTGCTAAGCTTACAGTCACTAAAGTTATGCTGCTAAAAAAGCTACTAAACAACGGGAAGCCGTTACGAACGCTGGTAAAACAGTTTAAAATAACAGACACGCAAATATTAAGAATAAAAAGAGGTGAAAATTGGGCTGATATTCCTGCCGCTAAATAAGAACCAGCTAATCTAAACGCTGCACAACTTCCACTCTTGTCTCAACAGGTTTTATAAAAAAGAGAGTTTACCGATCATTTTATTATGCAATAAAATCTAAGATTCCAATCCCTATATCAAAGATTACTCTGTCTCAATCATTTTTTTAGCTACATCTATTATTTCACCCTTCGTAATGGGAATGCCCATTATCTTATTATATCCTTTAGCGTTTACGAGGTATTTGTCGCGAAAGATTTTTATTAATTGTCCGTTATTAATCTCAGGAATTAGAATTTGGTCATAATTCTTAATAAGATCACCGAGGTTTTTAGGGAAAGGCCGAACATATCTTAAATGCACGTGGGCGACAGCATATCCCTCCTGCAACAGTTCGTTTACAGCACTTTTTATCGCGCCATAGGTACTGCCCCATCCTATAATTAAAAGTTTACCTTTCTCAGGGCCGTTGTCCAACTTCTGATCAGGAATGTAAAGAGCTATTTTTTCAACTTTTTCTTCCCTTATTTTAACCATTAACTGATGGTTATCTGGGTCGTAACTTACATTTCCTGTGATGTTTTGTTTTTCAATACCACCCACCCTGTGTTCAAGACCGGCAGTACCCGGAATAGCCCAGGGACGTACGAGCTTTTCATCGCGCAAGTATGGTTGAAACTTCTCTTCGTTGTCGCCCAGTTCTGTCTTAAACTTCACCTCAATTTTAGGAAGATCATCGCTTTTTGGAAATTTCCAGGGCTCAGAACCGTTTGCAATAAAACCATCACTTAGAAAAATAACTGGGGTCATGTGCTGCACCGCAATTCTTACTGCTTCATAAACAGCACTAAAACAATCGCTGGGCGTAGAAGCAGCAATTACCGGCACGGGGCACTCACCGTTTCGCCCATAATATGCTTGCAGCAAGTCGCTTTGTTCTGTCTTTGTTGGTAAACCTGTCGATGGCCCTCCCCTTTGTACATTAACAATTAACAAAGGAATTTCCAGCATTACTGCCAAACCCATCGCCTCAGCCTTTAATGCCATACCAGGACCTGAAGTTGTGGTTACCCCTAATAGTCCGCCATAGCTTGCGCCAATAGCAGAAGTTATTGCAGCAATTTCATCCTCGGCCTGAAATGTTTTTATTCCAAAAGACTTGTGCTTGCTTAACTCGTGTAATATGTCGGAAGCAGGCGTAATTGGATAAGATCCTAAAAATAACTTTAAACCACTTTTTTGACTTGCAGCAATCAAACCATAACTCAAAGCCTGGTTACCCATAATATTGCGGTAATTACCTTTCGGCATTTTTGCTTTTTCAACACTAAACCTCGTGGTAAAAGTTTCGGTGGTATCGGCGTAGTTATACCCGGCCTGCAGCGCTTTAATATTACTTTGTAAAATCACGTCTTTTTTACCAAACTTCTCAGTCAAAAAGTTAATAGTATTATCCATGCTCCGATTGTACATCCAATACAAAAAGCCCAATACAAACATATTTTTTGCACGGTCTTTTTCTTTCGTGCCCATTTCAAACTCTTTCAGTGCCTCACGAGTCAGTTTTGTTACATCTATTTTAATTACTTCATAATTACTAAGACTGTCGTCTTCAAGAGGATTTACTCCATCGGGATAGTTTGCAAGCCTCAAATTCCTTACATCAAAACCGTCGGTATTTGCTATTATTCTTCCACCTTTTTTTAGATTTTTCAAATTTACTTTTAATGCTGCTGCATTCATAGCAACCAATACATCGCAGTCGTCTCCAGGAGTAAAAATTCGGTTACTGCTAAAATGAAGTTGAAAACCGCTAACACCGGGCAAAGTACCTATAGGCGCACGAATTTCAGCGGGAAAATCAGGAAAGGTAGCCAAGTCAATACCAAGCAAAGCCGTACTATTAGTAAACTGGCTTCCGGTCAATTGCATTCCATCGCCACTATCGCCGGCAAATTTTATAACTACGTCTTGTAAAACTTCTTCTGTAGCAATCATATTAAAAACTTATTATGAGACAATTTAAACAATTTTCAAAAGTACTACAAGTAGGAGTAGCATTATTTGTAATTCTAATCAAAAAAGTGGCTATAACTTTAATAGCAGCTTAAAATAAGTTGAGGAACAGTAAAATTTGGAAGTTTTCTTTTAATGACACTGATAATAATTACGAAATTTTTCAAACTGATAACAATGGCTTAATTATATTTGTTATCACGTTAAAGCACAATAAAATAATAAATTATGCAAATGTTTAAATCTGGAAATCCTACATTGACCTCTAAGATTTTCAACACAACTATAGCTGATCAGCAAGAGGGTTTAATGACGGCTCGCGGAGCAATGAACAAGTTTGGTTTTCTTTTTTTAATGGTTATTGCAGGAGCTGCTTTTACATGGCATTTATACTATCAGGGGAAAGCTGAAACGATGATGCCTCTGATGCTCACAGGCGTTTTTGGAGGATTAATTACTGCTATCATAATCACTTTCAAACAGACGTGGGCACCATATCTTGCTCCTCTGTACGGCCTGCTCGAGGGGTTGTTTATTGGTGCCATTTCAGCGATCGTAAACGAAATGTTTGCAAAAAAATATCCTGGTATTGTTATCCAATCCGTAGGTCTAACCCTTGGTGTAGCAGTAGCGATGTTTTTGTTGTACAACTTTCGTATCATCAAACCAACGCAAAGGTTTAGATCTATCCTTTTGACAGCAACTGCAGGTATAGCAATATTTTACCTTATTACAATGGTTGTAAGAATGTTTGGAGTTCAAATGGATTTTATGATGATGGGCAACGGAAGCTTGCTTGGCATAGGCATTAGTCTGTTTGTAGTCATAATTGCAGCGCTTAACCTAATCATAGACTTTGATATGATAGAGCAGGGAGCACAAATGGGTGCACCTAAATATATGGAATGGTATTGCGCATTTGCCTTAATGGTTACCATCGTTTGGCT
>JBBPZJ010000117.1:0-13391 GCA_038199395.1 Chitinophagales bacterium | reverse complement strand
TTCTTGGCTCTCTGGAATAACTTTTTGTCGATCACAACGCCTTCCGTTCCGCTTGGAGCTTTTAAAGAAGCGTCTTTAGCATCACCGGCTTTGTCACCAAAGATGGCACGCAACAACTTTTCTTCTGGAGTTGGGTCGCTTTCACCCTTTGGAGTGATTTTACCGATAATAATATCGCCTTCTTTAATTTGAGCACCGATACGAATAATACCATGTTCATCCAAGTCTTTAGTAGCCTCTTCTGATACGTTAGGAATATCCGGAGTTAACTCCTCTTCACCCAACTTAGTATCACGCACTTCGAGTTCAAATTCCTCAATATGAACGGAAGTAAACCAATCTTCACGAACTACTTTTTCGTTTATTACGATAGCATCCTCAAAGTTGTAACCTTTCCAAGGCATGAATGCCACTTTCAGGTTGCGACCAAGAGCGAGCTCTCCGTCAAGTGTTGCATAGCCTTCAGTAAGGAAGTCACCTTCTTTAACCACCTGACCTTTCTTTACAGATGGACGAAGGTTGATACAGGTAGCCTGGTTCGTTTTAATGAACTTGGTTAATTTGTAAACGACCAAATCCTCTTCAAAGCTTACAAGTTGTTGTTCTGCGTTTCTTGTATAACGAACATGTATTTCTTTAGCATCAACAAACTCTACAACACCATCACCCTCAGCATGAATTTGAATTCTTGCGTCACGTGCTGCTTTTCCCTCCAAACCTGTACCAACAATAGGCACTTCCGGGCGTATTAATGGAACGGCCTGACGTTGCATGTTTGATCCCATCAAAGCACGGTTGGCATCATCATGCTCAAGGAAAGGAATTAATGAAGCGCTCAAACCTACAATTTGGTTGGGAGCAACGTCCATATATTCTACCTCACCTTTGTCAAGAATAGGGAAATCACCTGTCTGACGACTAACAACTCGATCCTCAGCAAATCCACTATCTGCATCCAAGGGTGAACTTGCCTGTGCAATCTTTTTAAGATCTTCTTCTTCCGCACTAAGGAAAGTCAACGTATTCATGTCAACTTTACCGTCATTTACCTTATGATAAGGAGTTTCGATAAAGCCCATCTCATTAATCTTGGCATGTACACACAAAGTAGAGATCAACCCAATGTTTGGTCCTTCAGGAGTTTCAATTGTACAAAGACGGCCATAGTGGCTATAGTGTACGTCACGAACCTCGAAACCTGCTCTCTCACGACTTAAACCACCGGGTCCGAGAGCTGAAATACGACGTTTGTGCGTAATTTCAGAAAGCGGATTGGTTTGATCAAGAAACTGAGATAACTGTGAGGTGCCGAAGAATGAATTAATAACAGAAGAAAGTGTTCTTGCATTAATCAGATCAACCGGAGTGAACACCTCGTTATCACGTACATTCATTCTTTCACGGATGGTACGAGCCATACGGGCAAGACCTACACCGAATTGAGCGTATAACTGCTCACCCACTGTACGAACACGACGATTGCTCAGGTGATCGATATCATCAATCTCCGCCTTACTGTTTGTTAAACGAACAAGGTATTTGATGATCTCAATGATATCTTCTTTAGTCAATACTTTCTTCTCAATTGGGAAGGTCAAGCCAAGTTTACGGTTGATTTTATAACGACCAACTTCACCCAGGTCATAACGCTTATCAGAGAAGAACAATTTATCTATGATACCACGTGCAGTTTCGTTATCAGGAGCATCAGCACCACGCAATTGGCGATAGATGTGCTGAACCGCTTCCAATTCACTGTTAGAAGTATCTTTATTTAAAGTATTATAGATGATAGAGTAATCCCCACTCACTTCTTCCTTTTGAATGAAAACACTCTTCACCTCCATTTCGCTGATGGTTTCGATCGCGCTTTCATCCAGCACAGTATCGCGTTCCATCACCACCTCGTTTCTTTCGATAGATACCACTTCACCGGTATCTTCATCCACGAAGTCTTCTACCCAAGTACGAAGTACACGTGCAGCTAATTTCTTACCTAAAAATTTGCCAAGTGATTTTTTATCAGCATTCACTTCATCAGCCATTCCGAATAACTCAAGAATGTCTTTATCGGTTTCAAAGCCGATAGAGCGTAACAAAGTTGTTACCGGGAATTTCTTCTTACGGTCGATGTAAGCATACATTACATTATTGATGTCTGTAGCAAACTCCATCCAGGCACCTTTGAAAGGGATTACTCTTGCAGAGTAAATCTTGGTGCCGTTAGGATGAACAGACTGGCCAAAGAACACACCGGGTGAACGATGTAGCTGGCTAACGACAACTCTTTCAGCGCCGTTAACTACAAAAGTGCCACGAGGTGTCATGTAAGGAATATTTCCCAGGAACACATCCTGAACGATGGTCTGGAAATCAATATGCTCTTCATCGTTACAGCTCAGGCGAAGCTTGGCTTTAAGAGGAACAGCATAAGTAAGTCCCCTCTCCATACACTCATCAATAGAGTAACGTGGGGGGTCAATAAAATAGTCCAGGAATTCCAGCACGAAGATGTTACGTGTATCTGTTATCGGAAAATTCTCCTTAAACACACGAAACAAACCTTCTACGTTACGCTTATCGGGCGTAGTCTCTAACTGAAAAAAGTCCTGGAAAGATTGTAACTGAATGTCGAGTAGGTCAGGTGTTTCTGATAGATTTTTGATCTTACCGAAACTGACCCTGTTCTGAACTTTAGTTGAAGACATATTTATTTTTAACCGGTTTTTATTCAAAAAAAATCAGGTTAAGCACTGAAACAGAGAATACTGAATTCACGCATTTTAAGGAGTAAATGGCCATTTCCTTAAATGCTATTGCTAATTAACCTAAAATTAAAAGGAATGCAAAGGTAAGAAAGTAAAATAATATCGGAAAACAATTTTTATACCAAAAATGTTAATGTGGAAAAACAAAAAGAAGCGTTTTCTCCTGTTTTTCTATCCCTTTTTTCCGTTAAAGATTTTTAAAATGCTGGTAAAAATAGACAATTATAGCTCAATCCCCCAGGAAAACAATTAAGATGGGGAGCTATACTTACACAACTTACAGAAATATTTTTTTCCATCCTTTTGAAGGCCATTCTGTTAAAAGAAAATAATTACTTATATATTACTATCACTGGTTATTGTCATTAAAAAATGCCTAGAAATTTTTTTTGGCGATAGATGGATTTAAGATCATTTTCGAAAAGCGTGTAAGGGTCATCATAAAATTTCTTGAAGTCCGTAAGACTTACCTGACCCGGAAAAGGAGCATAAAAATGAGTTGGACTACGAATGTCGTTTCGCCAAACCAATACATAGGCGAGATGCATGTCGTACAATTTCATTACTTTAAGAAGCGTATTTGTCCACCACGCAGGGTTAGGAATAGTTTCGAGGCCCGTTTCTGTAAAAGCGGCTAATTTCCCTGCTTTTAGTGCATAATCTGATACAATTTTTAGTTTTTTAGCTGCCGTTTCAATGTCGTACCTATCGCGGCCCATATCGCCATAATTGTCAACTCCAACCATATCCACCCATTCATCACCAGGATATCTTTCGAGATACTGTTCCTGGGTTAAAAATCTGTTATCGGGTGAAAAAATGTAGATAAAGTTGTGAACATTCATGGTGTCTCGTAAATAAGAAACAGTAAACTTCCATAAGGACATAAACTCCTCCCTGGTGCAATGAGGCTTGCCCCACCAAAACCAGCCTCCGTCGAACTCGTGGTAAGGTCTGAAAAGCATCGGAACAAGCTTTCCATCAGCCCCTTTAACACCAAGAACAAATTCAGCAATTCCTTTTAAAATTTCTTTATACAAATCATTCGATTTGCCGCCAGGAATTAAATATTTAACCGATGGCACCGATACCGAATCAACCCAATTAAAACCTCCTTTAGATAATGGGTTAGGAAAATGCCATGCAACCGTCGTGACTCCACCTCTGTTATACGTATTTATTATCGTCTTTCTTACATCTCCTTTTGCTCTTTTAATTGATTCTGGTGATCCACCGGTAAAACCGCTAAAATCTACGCCTATTACTGCCGGATGAGAACCAACAATAGATTTAACATCAGAACGATTTTCGTCTCCTGACCATCCATGGCCATACTGTGTTGCATGCTGATGACCAAATAAAGAATGCTTTTTAGATAGTTTTCTTAAATTTTTGTATAATGCTTTAGTCTCTTTCGTAGCATTTGCATCAATTAAATGATAGCCCTGACTACTAGCAGTAAAAGCCGAGAGCACACCGACTATTAATAAAAAAACAATAACAGGTTTAGTAATATGCATACTATCAATTATACAGCAGCGTTACTATTTTACTTTTAAAATAGCGAAAGCCACTGCTTATGTTAGAAAAGGTTCAGAAAAAAATTCTTATCCTAAGCCGTCACTTCCCAATTTTTCAATAATGCTAGTACCAATAACGCCCAAAACATTAGATTCGGCAGTGTATTTTTTTTTGGACCTAAAAAGCCTTTGGCTATGTAAGGACTAGCAGGTACAATCCAAAGCAACAAACTTTCCAGACCTGCCCCTACATTTATAAATGGTATGGGTAGCATCACAAATAACATTACTGTTAATACTACCCAATTCTTCCGTACCTGTATCAATAGTCGTCGGCTTTCCTGCTGTGAATACAACATACTTACTATTAATACAACAAGTATTAAACCAACAGTTACAAAAAACACAGGGGAAACACCTGCATGTGGCATGTTAATACCCCAACGGGGAATGTAAAGGAAGATTGAATTTAGCTTGTTAGTTAAATATAAATAGGAGGCAAGAAAATAATATGGCGCTACAACGCCCATTAACAAAACCACCAATTCTGTTATTATAAATGGTCTTAAGATGACTAATGCAAAGAACGCTACCAAAATAAGCAGTGCTGAGGGATGATATAATATAATACCTACTCCGATAAGCAACCCAATGTTAAAAAGAAGTGATTTTGGATTAGGATTATTATATAACCGAATAGCTTTGGCAAAAAGCCAAATGACCAGAATGTTCTCAATAAGAGCTGAAGAAAGATTACTCCATTCTTTAAAAATTCCGGTAAGTAATATGAAAACCATAGCAGCAAGAAAGTTTGGCTTGCTGAACATGCGGTGGTCATTAAAAAGATAGTTTAGTCTTAAAGCTTGAATGATGATAATTGCGTGATAAAGAAAGGTGATAAATGCAGGATTTATCCTTGCAACGTAACTATCTAAAAAAACAGACAGCAAACCATCGTTTTGGCTGGTCGGCACATGCGGACCATCAACAATAAAGTGGCTATGAACAATAAAGCTCAATATAAACAACCATATAATTGTAGCCGGAGATCGGTCTTTAAATAACTCAACCACTCTTTATGTTAACAGGTTTTTCTATAAATCTAACCGTGCAAAACAAAGATAATTTCGGTACATACATGGAAAAATTATTTGCCTGCTGCCTACCTGTTTTCCATAACGAGCCATAAAATCGTAACCCTGGTCCAGGTTTCTAAGTGTCGGATTTCGGGTTAGTTTTCCTGTCGGCGAAATACTCTGATCATTTAATAATTGCATCCGCTTTTCCTGCTGATTGAACAAAAAATGAAGCTGATCGCCAGTATTTAAAAGAGAATATCCAATAAATGCGTCTGTCTCATCGTCGTATTGGTTTTTATTTAAAATATTACTCCAGTCCATCGTGCCGGTACTATCAAAGGAAAAAACAGCAATATTTTGGGCGTTATAACGTGTGCTTTGGCCCAGGCTGTTATATCTATACCATGGGTAACCATAACCGTAGGGGCTAAAACTATAGTAGTCCATGGGTCGTAAAAAGGGAGAACCGTACATATAGTCGTAACGATTAAGATTTCCCCCTCGTCCTGTACTGAAAAAGGATTCTGCGGCAAGCAGAAAACCTCCATCTTTTTTTACGATTAAATTTCTAATAAAATAATCATTAAAGGCACCTTTGATGCTATTATCGCCTCTTGCGTCATTTCTTAGGTTTTCATTAAATTCATAAGATATTACTGATTTAGCAACGCCCTCAGCTTTATTCCAAACGCAAACGTAAAGCCCTTCTATATTGCCCCGACGAGATTTACTGTAAAATGAAGAAATGATGTAGTGCTTATTATAGTTGTCTACCTTAATTCTTACATCGTCTAACGATTGATTATTCAACGGTATTGGATTCTCTTTTACCTCATTACTTCCCAATTTTTTCTCGAAGAAGAAAAGCTTTTGAATTTTATCATTTTCCTGGCTTTGAACTGCTCTTACAAACGCAAAATCCCCCTCATTATCAATTACAAATTCTGTTAAGTAATCGTGTCGTTCAGGCATTCGCATGTGAATATATTGTTTATCCTTTTTTTCGAGATCCTTGTCGAAAATCGACGTTGTAAGCAAAAAATTATCTTCATTCTTACTGTTTATCTTAAACAAAGCAATGTATTCCTTGTCCTCGCTGTTAATCACCGAATAAATTTTATTACTAGCCAGGAAGCCAATTTCAGTAGTGTCCATTACAATCGGCTTACCCATTATTTGTCCGCTGCCATCAATTTTTGCAGCCATTGCATATACAATGTTCCTTTTTTGATACTGATAGAACATAAAGCAGTAGTCAGTATAAGCAAGAAAGTCAGCATTGATTATCCGATCAGGCAAGAAATCTAATTTTACTCTTTCTTTCTGCTTCATATCAGAATCGTAGACACTCATCGCATAGGAACCTCTCGTATTTTTATATATGAGCACATTACCTGCAACCTTACCAATTATTTCAAACTCTGTTTGCCTGTAATCATTTTTGTCGGGTTCGCTATACACAACTCGTTGAGCATTTGAAAAACCAACAATCATTAAAAGCATAAGGCAAGCTGCAATTCTTTTCATACAGTTTCTTAAATATTTAGATCCTAACAAATGTAAGTTATGTAGATCATGCATCTAGCTAATAATCTCTTAACAGTTTTATATTTGTTGCTATAGGTAAAAGAAGGAATGAAAGAATTAACCAATTATTTACTTTTGTAGAGTGTAGATACATTGACCAGCAAGTAAAACTTGTTTTACTCAACTTTTGCTTGATCTTCTTTAAGAATTATTCTATTAATTAAAATCATTGTGGCCCGTAATATTAACAAGGTTACTACAGGGGGATTATTAATAGCACTTGGAATTATATACGGTGACATTGGCACTTCACCCTTATATGTTTTTAATGCAATTATCAATGGTCATGTCATTAATGAGGAGCTGATCATTGGTTCTTTATCCTGCATTATCTGGACGTTAACACTGCAAACAACACTTAAGTACGTAATTCTTACTTTGAAAGCTGACAACAATGGAGAAGGTGGAATATTCAGCCTCTATGCATTGGTTCGCCGACGTCGACGATGGCTGGTAATGCCTGCTACTATTGGCGGTGCTTCTTTGCTCGCCGACGGTATTATTACTCCTCCTGTTTCAGTTACAGCAGCAGTAGAAGGTCTTCGACAAATTCCCGGCCTTGCTGGTATTTCTACTACTCTTATTGTTATTATTGTCCTGTGCATTCTTTCTGTCTTATTTTTCATGCAGCAATTTGGTACCCTAACCATCGGTAAAATGTTTGGGCATATTATGTTGCTCTGGTTCGGAATGCTTGCCGTTCTCGGGTTGTACCATGTTTCTGACGATTTTGCTATTTTAAAAGCAGTTAGTCCTTATTATGCAATAAGGTTACTTACTGTCTATCCTAACGGATTTTGGATTTTAGGTGCTGTTTTTCTTTGCACCACCGGTGCAGAAGCGCTGTATAGCGACATGGGTCACTGTGGACGGGGCAATATTAGAATTTCATGGATTTTTGTAAAATCGGCACTGCTGCTTAATTATTTTGGCCAGGCGGCCTGGCTACTTCATAATCATACCGGATTAACTATATCAGAAAACATGGAAGGTGCCATCAATCCTTTTTATGGCTTAATGCCTCACTGGTTTATTGTGCCCGGCATCATCGTAGCAACCGCTGCGGCTATTATCGCCAGCCAGGCTTTAATTTCGGGGTCTTTTACTCTTATAAGTGAAGCTATGAGGCTAAATCTTTGGCCTAAAATGAAAATTAATTATCCGACTGAGGAAAAGGGACAATTATTTATACCTGGTATCAATCTTCTTTTATTTGTTGGCTGTGTGGGGATTACTCTTTATTTTAAAAAATCGGGTAACATGGAGGCGGCCTATGGTTTAGCTATTACCCTTTGCATGATTAGCACATCTATCCTTTTTTCCAATTTCCTTATTAGTAGAAGAATAGCTCCTTTTTTGATTTATTTATACCTGACTGTTTATCTGGCAATCGAGTGTTCGTATCTGGTAGCTAATCTAAAGAAGTTTCCTCACGGAGGTTTTGTAACGCTCATTCTTGGCGGTGCTTTATTTGGTGTCATGTATGTTTGGTACCGCAGCCGAAGAATCAAAAACAGGTATATAGAATTTGTGCGGCTAGCGCATTATATTTCTAAAATACAGGAACTTAGTAATGATAAGACGGTTCCTAAGCATGCTTCTCATCTGGTTTATATGACAAGTGCCAATAATCCAAAAGAGATTGAGCATAAAATCGTTTACTCCATTTTAAACCGCAAACCAAAGCGGGCAGATATTTATTGGTTTGTGCACGTCGACGTTTTAGACGACCCTTATACTTCAGAATACAACGTAGAACACATAATACCTAATGACATCCTAAGGGTAGAATTTCGGCTTGGGTTTAGGGTTGCACAGCGCATAAACTTAATGTTTAGAAATGTTGTTGCAGATCTTGTGGCAAGTAAAGAAGTAAACATTAAAAGCAAATACGAAAATCTTGAAACGAATAATATAACGGGGGATTTTCAATTTATAGTAATGGAAAAATTCCTGAGCCAGGATAATGAACTTCCGTTTAGTGAAAAATTAATTATGAGGATTTATTTTTGGATAAAGGATATAAGTCTGACCGAGGAACGTGGTTTTGGTCTTGACCCCAGTAATGTAACTGTCGAAAAGTTTCCTTTAATCGTTGCCCCTGCGTCTAATATACATCTCAAAAGAATTTTAACCGAATAGAATTGGACAATTAATAATGCGACAGATCTCAGCTAAACAGTTGAAAGAGGAATTGGCTACAAAGAGTGATATTTTTTTATTAGATGTGCGTGAAGATTTCGAACATGAAGATTTCAACATCGGGGGAACACTAATTCCTTTAGACGAAATAATGAACAAAGCCTTGAATATACCGAGAGACAAGCTTGTGGTAGTGTACTGCCAGAGAGGTATACGCAGTCAAATAGCGATACAAAGGCTCGAGGGTAAATATGGATTTACGAACCTGATAAATTTAGAGGGTGGATTAGAAAAATGGAAACTATAAAGAAATAATTCTGCATTAAACATCTACCCTTTGAAAAAGGGGTTATGGCAAATCGATGTATTTTTAGCTCTTTCATCAATTCCCTTCACCTACCTTATACAACTGAATTTTACATCAAGATTTCCTGTCTCACTTCTAAAATCTATTTTGCGTTGAACCAAGAATCTCATTTTTCTAGGTAATCTAATAATGCAATTAACAGCGACCGATCTGGAGTTTACAAAAAGCGATGTGATTACTAATCCCTTGTAGAAAAATTAACAAGAACAAATTTTTCTCAGTAGTATTACCGTTTAAATAAAATAAGTACAACTAATTCTTCGTGTAACTACATTTGAAATAACCCAATAGATTTACATGCATCTGTTACAGCTTCAAAACCTGAAAAAATATTACGCTACACAAAAAGCTGTAGATGATATTAGTTTTTCAATAGAGCAAGGAAGTATTTTTGGTTTGCTTGGTCCTAACGGGGCTGGTAAGACTACATTACTAAGAATGATAACAGGCATTTTTTATCCCGATGAGGGAGAAATAATTTTTAACAACAGGAAATTTGATCCTCTTAACGATACTTTGCTGATAGGTTATATGCCTGAGGAAAGAGGTTTATACAAAAAAATGAAGATCGGCGAGCAAGCCCTTTACCTTGCCCGCTTAAAAGGCCTAAGCAAAAGCCAGGCAATGGAAAAAATCAAATATTGGTTTACACGCTTAGGAATGGAAAGCTGGTGGAATAAAAAAGTAGAAGATCTAAGTAAAGGAATGAGTCAAAAACTACAGTTTGTAACAACTGTTTTGCACGAACCTAAATTGATAATTTTAGATGAACCTTTTAGTGGCCTTGATCCCGTAAATGCAAATTTAATAAAAGACGAAATCTTTGAATTAGCAAGAAGAGGAAGTACAATCATTTTCAGCACTCACAGAATGGAACAGGTAGAAGAGATATGTGATCACATTGTTCTGGTAAACCAGGGTAGAAAAATTTTGGATGGCACTGTGCAGGGAATTAAGCAACAGTTTAAAGAAAATTTATTCAGAATTCAACTTGCAAACAAGCCTGCAGAAATAACCAGCGAATCGTTTAGTGTGGTTAAGGAAGCATCCAATCAATTAACTGTAAAAATAAGTGATGGTAGCAGCAGCAATGATGTTTTAAAATATTTCATAAATGAAAATGCGACTGTAGAAGCATTTAGTGAAATTCTGCCTTCGCTTAATGAGGTGTTTATAAGACTTGTGGAAGGCACAAAAACAAGCCGCCAATTTCAAAACGTAGCTGTATAGTAACTTTTATTTCAATTCTATCTCAATAAAAGATGAACAAAATACTTTTAGTAATACAAAGAGAATATTTGGTTAGGGTAAGAAACAAGACTTTTATTCTTTCAACTATTCTTACTCCTTTATTGTTTGCAGGCCTTATAACAGCGGTTACTATAATCTCAATAAAAAATGTGGATCGTGAAAAAATTGCTGTAATTGATGATAGTGGAACACTTAAGGGAAATTTAGAAAACACTAAAGCTTTATCCTTTGAGTTTCCGACAGGGGTAGATAGCACAAACTATATAGCTAAAGGATACTCCGCTTTGTTGTATACGCCCGCAGGTGACGCAGAAAACTACAAACTAATTTCAAAAAAACAATTTGGCTTGGTTGCCGAGGGACAGCTTGAAGATAAAATAAATGAAACACTGGAAAATCAGCTTTTAAAATCTAAATACAATGTTGATATAAAAGAACTGGAAAGAGAGCGAAAAAAAGCAGGTTCAGCAAAAATAGAACAGACATACAAGGAAGGTACAGAAGTAAAAAAAGGCAACAGCGGACTAGCGTACGGCATCGGTTATGGAAGCGGTTTTCTTATTTACATCACCTTGCTGATTTATGGAACTATGGTAATGCGTGGCGTAACTGAGGAAAAAACAAACCGGATAGCTGAAGTAATCGTGTCTTCAGTAAAACCTTTTCAATTGATGATAGGTAAAATAATAGGTATTGGCGCAGTAGGACTAACTCAATTTCTCATTTGGATAATATTGTTGATAGGATTGACGTCTGCAGCAACAGCTTTCCTGCCACATGAGACGTTGCAACAGGCACAGGAAGCCAGTCAGCAGATGCCCAATGGAAACATGGGGTCAACTGCTGCGGGTGCCGCCGGTGGTTTTGCGGAGTTCAGTAGTACCCTGGCGCAGGCAAATTGGTTTTTAATTGTTGGCTGCTTTCTATTTTACTTTTTATTCGGTTACCTGTTTTATGCCTCATTATTTGCGGCAGTTGGCAGTACGGTAAACGAAGATGCGCAAGATGCTCAAAGTTTACAGCTACCTATTACGATGCCCATTATTGTTTCTATAATAATTATGATCAACGCCATTACAAATCCATCGGGAAGTTTAGCTACGTGGTCAAGCCTTATTCCTTTTTGCTCACCAATTGTTATGATGGCACGCATTCCTTTCGGGGTGCCGGGAACAGTACCTTACTGGCAGTTATTCCTTAGCATGATATTGCTTGTAGCAGGATTTTTATTTACTACCTGGATAAGCGCAAAAATCTACAGAACAGGCATTTTGATGTATGGTAAAAAAGCTACCTGGGGTGAAATGTGGAAATGGGCTTTTAAGAAAAATTAGTACACGAATAACCCGGTTTCCGCGATTGACCGTAGCTATTTTGCTCGGCTGGTTACTTTTCTCTCTTTGACCATTTCAAAACTGACATCGAGCGACATTCCGCTGTGTAACCCAACTTTATCTTGCACAAATTTTTCGTAGCCTTCCATCTCAGAAGATTGTATAATTACCTGAGGGCAAGTCTGAAACGTGATACGTGCCTGTAGAGTCGGTTAAAGTAAATTTTTTACCTTTAAAAGCATCAGAACTTATTGTAACTACTGCTTCTGTTAGGGGTGATTTAGATTGAGTGTCTTTTACCACACCGCTTATGGTACAAAGTTTTTTGTCTTGAGAAAATGTTGGAGTAAACAGAATAATTGTTACTGCAAGAAGTAACAGATTTTCAAACCTCATGTGCATTAAAATTGAAACATTATAAGGCTAAAAGAAAAGAATTAATCAGCATTCTAAAATTAACATCCATAATAATCAGCCTTATACTGAACCATGCCCCAAAAAAAATTTTTCTTAAAAAACCTCTATAGTGTAAGAGACCTTAAAGTTGTCAGCAGGTTCCAGCGTACCTATTCCTTCTTTCTCTTCCAGATTGCCCGAAGATGCTACGCTGTCAGCTATGCCACACCACGGTTCTATGCAAACAAAATCTGCTCCTTTCGCAGCCCAAATGCCCAAGAAAGGAAAATCTGCAAAATTAACCCTCAAGCCATGATAGGTTTTAGCACTTTGGATTGCAACTGAACGTGACATTAATTGTTTCAATACAATTGCGTCGGCAGAGAATAATTCTTTTTTTAATTGTATTGTTGTTTGATCTTTAAGAAAAGGTATAGAGGATGTTTCAATTAGTCCATCTTTCGAAATAGGCCACCGGCCTGCCGTTTCCTTCTCGTTAAACACGAGTTCGTAGTCTTCGTAAGTCGTTCCTTCTACCAGCGGCACTTTAAACGCAGGATGTCCGCCTACGGAAAAAAGCATTTTTTCGTCGCCCGCATTGCGAACTATAAAAGCAATTTGCAGAGCGCTTTCAACAAGCGTATACTTTACCAAAAACTCAAATTCAAAAGGGTAATTTACTAAAGTATCTTTATTCGAACGAAGGGAAAAAGTAATGGAACTTCGGTTCTGTTCTGCTACGTCAAACTCCAGTTCCCGGACAAAACCATGACGATTAAGGGCGTATGTTTTTCCTTGATAGTTGTATGTCTTATTTTTCAATTCGCCGACTATAGGAAAAAGGACGGGACTGTACTTGCCCCAATAGGCAGGGTCGCCACTCCACATATATTCCAATTTGTGCTGCTTATGATAGAGGCTTTGTAATTCCGCTCCTTTAGTTGCGA
>JBBPZJ010000116.1:0-3251 GCA_038199395.1 Chitinophagales bacterium | reverse complement strand
CAAGTAGAAAGCTTTTGCAATTCGCTGAAACATATATTGATGGCAGTTAGTTGGGGAGGTTACGAATCGTTAATTATACCCAAAGTCGCCGGCATGAATGCAGAAGATTTTGATGCAGGAAATGAAGAACACCGTATGGTAAGATTATATGTAGGCCTTGAAGAAGCCGATTATATAACTGGTGATCTTCAACAAGCTTTTGATAAAATGGATATGTAAGTGTGTGTGATTATTTCAATTTCTTCACAGTTCAACTTCAGTTGTGGTAATTTAAACTAAAATTTTCAACGCAGTTAAACTAGTTCTAAGGATGTGGCTCTAATAATTGATATCTTTCATCCCAGATTAGTGGCATATTCCTGTAAATTACCAATCAAAAAAAATATTTCGCAAACGAACTCGCTTAAAAATTTAAAATTATCATTATGATTAAAAAAAGTGGTTTATTTCTCTTCCTTTTGTTATTCACCATGCTAAGTTTTGCTCAAAGCAAAGACGAGCAAGCTGTTTCACAAGTTGTGGAAAAACTAAAAAAAGCTATGGTAGATGCCGATAAAACAGCATTGACAGCTTTAACGTCTGAGAAGCTTACGTATGGGCATTCGACAGGTGCAATAGAAGATAAAAAGTTATTTATTGAAAACATCATGAATAACAAATCAGATTTTGTAAACATAAATTTATCTGATCAAACAATTATCATTAGCGACAATGTAGCTTGGGTTCGCCATAAATTAGATGCAACTACTAACAACGATGGTAAACCAGGAGAAGCACATTTATTTGTGTTGCTGGTATGGCAAAAGCAAGCAGATCAATGGAAGCTGCTGGCAAGGCAGGCAGTGAAACAACCTGCAGATGCACCGGCAAAATAATAAGTATCAAATTGGTTTTAAAAGAGGCAGTCTCGAAAATCATGAGGCAGCCTCTTTTTAGTTAATCGCTGCTTAAACCAGATATTCTTTAAGCAATTTATGCATTGTTTATTTGTGTAGAAAGTAAAGGTGGAAATGTCGCAAGAGTGTGAGAACAACGACGCTTTATCAGGGAACGAGAGTTTGCCTCAAATATTTCATTTGATAACGATTTACTAAAGAATATTTTTACTTCCCAGGAAAACAAAAAGTAATTATAAATATGAACCACGAAATATTATCAGAAAAATTTGAATTATTGGCATCTCCTTCCCGTAGAGATGTTATTAAAACCCTTGCTGCTGCAAGTGCCGGATTACTCTTTTCTCCAAATACTTTACTGGCAGCTACAAGACAGAAGAAAGACCGACTGGGAGTTGCTCTGGTGGGTTTAGGCTATTATAGCACAGATCTGCTCGCTCCTGCACTTCAACAAACTAAGAACTGCTACCTTGCCGGCATAGTGACAGGAACTCCATCGAAAGCAGAGGCGTGGAAGAAAAAATACAACCTAGCGGATAAAAACATTTACAATTATCAGACTTTTGATCAAATAGCTAACAACCCTGATATTGATGTTGTGTATGTTGTGTTGCCGCCCTCTATGCACAAAGAGTATGTAATACGTGCTGCTAATGCTGGCAAGCATGTTTGGTGCGAAAAACCAATGGCAATTTCAGTTGCTGAATGTAAGGCCATGATAGATGCCTGTAAAAAAAATAAACGCACTCTTGCTATAGGCTACCGCCTTCACCACGAACCTAATACCCAGGAATATACAAACATTGTAAATCGAAAATTGCTTGGTAAAATAAAAAAAGTAAGCTGTGGAGCGGGGTATGTTGAAAACCGCACCGATCACTGGAAACAAAATAAGGCTATGGGAGGTGGAGTATTGTATGATATGGGTGTATATGCAATACAAGGAGCACGCCTGGGAACAGGCATGGAACCTGTTGGAGTGATGTCCGCAAAAACCTCTACTACTCGTCCGCAGATCTACAAAAACGGATTAGATGAAACAACCATTGCTACACTTGCATTTCCAACCGGAATCATGGCCGATATCAAAACAAGTTTTGGTGAAAACATTAACTATCTAAATGTTGATTGTGAAAAAGGTGAGTTAAAAGTATCGCCTTACCAGGCTTATTCCGGAGTAATTGCCGATAGTCCTTTGGGCCAGATAAACAATCCCTACCAGGTACCATGGCAACAGGCAAAACAGATGGACGATGATGCGATGTCTATTATGCAAGGAAAGTCAATGTTAGTGCCGGGAGAAGAAGGTCTTCGTGATATTAAGATAGTGGAAGCAATTTATAAATCTGCGGCAACAGGCAGGCCGGTGGAAATATAAGCATCGCCTTCGATTGCTTCACCATTTTGTAATTATTAAATACTTGTTCTTGAAAAAGACATGCATACCGTTCAACTTTTAATTGTCAAACCTCATATGAAAAAGTCAAGAATTATTATTTGTAAACTGCTGATCTTATTTTTCTTCAATCTAGTTATTGTACATGCACAACCGCCGAATCAATTCGTCAAGGTGATTGTAGCTCCCGATCATAAAAACTGGATTTACAAACCAGGTGAAGAAGCAAAATTTACGATTACTGTTTTACAAAATGGCAATCCAGTTTCAAACGCAAAAATCAAATATGAGATAGGACCAGAAAAGATGGAACCTTCGAAAAGAGATTCTCTGAAACTGGCTGAAGGATCTATTACCGTAAATGGGGGCAGCTTAAAAGCACCTGGATTTTTAAGGTGCACTGTTGTTGCAGAAGTAGATGACAAGCAGTATAGAAATCTTGCCACGGCAGGTTTCGATCCCGAAGCCATAAAACCTACAGAAGAAAATCCAGGCGATTT
This sequence comes from Chitinophagales bacterium, assembly GCA_038199395.1. GTDB lineage: Bacteria > Bacteroidota > Bacteroidia > Chitinophagales > Chitinophagaceae > Segetibacter. Next base: position 459 of record JBBPZJ010000116.1, on the reverse strand, counting down.
TGTACAGTTTTGGGATAAAGCAAAAGCTGTTCTTGCCAAAATACCGATGGACGCAAGAATGACATTAATGCCGGAAAGGTGCACTGAAAATGTAAACGTTTACCACCTTAATTTACAGAATTACAAAATCGGAACAAGGCTTTATGGTATCTTATGTATACCAAAAAAAGAAGGGAAATATCCGGCGCTATTAAGAGTTCCGGGAGCGGGGGTCAGACCTTATATTGGAGATATCGCCACGGCCGAAAGAGGAATTATAACCCTTGAAATAGGCATACATGGAATACCTGTAAACATGGATCCCTCTGTTTATTCCAGCCTGGGCTCCGGGGTCTTGAATGACTACACCAGCTATAACCTGGATGACCGGGACCGCTATTTTTATAAGAGAGTATATGTGGGTTGTTTAAGAGCAAATGATTTTTTAACCAGCCTTCCACAGTATGATGGAAAAAATCT
>JBBPZJ010000115.1:0-4832 GCA_038199395.1 Chitinophagales bacterium | reverse complement strand
GAAGCAAGCAGAGACGGCGTAACTCCAATAGAATTAATAGACGGTGACCGTTTAGTTGAGTTATTTGAAAAACATCTTCTTGGACTCAAGCCAGTAACTGTTTACGAGATCGACCACGAGTTCTTCAAAACCTTTAATTAATTGATTTCGCTGCATAATTCGCCAAGACTATAAAGGAGACCTTTAAGAACGAGAACAAAACAATTCCTTCCCACTAATACTGAATCTTTAAATCTTTCTGTATTTGCTCTAATGATTTTCCTTTTGTCTCTGGCATCAACCGCCATGAGAACAGCAGTTGAAGGCACATCATCACTGCAAAAAACATGAATACGTTTCCGGGACCAATGGACGGGCTATTGATGGCAACAGGGAAAGTCCACGAAATAATTACTGCAAAAAACCAATGGGTAAAGCTGCCCAGCGACTGTCCCTTTGACCGGATTGAATTGGGGAAAATCTCTGAAATAAACACCCAAATCACAATCCCGTCAGAAAGGCCAAAGAAGAACATGTATCCAAGTAAGAAATATACGATGCCTGGTCCATCAAAATGTTTTCCATAAAACGTCCAGGCAATCAGGCTCATAAATATGATCATTCCAACCGAACCTACAATCATAAGTGAACGACGGCCAAAACGGTCAATAAAACTCATAGCAATGATTAAAACAATCACTTTAGTCAGACCAATGAGAATCGGAAGCAAATAAGAAATGTTAGTGTTCATACCGGTCATTTCAAAGATCCGGGTAGCGTAATAATTAATCGCATTTGTACCTGCTAACTGATTGAAGGCTCCCATTAAAACCGCATACAAAATCGGCCTGGAATACTTTCTGCTAAATAATTTTTCTGCAGAGGCTGTTGAAACTATTTTAAGCGATTCGAGAATATCGTTGATCTCTTTTTCTATATTCAGTCTTCCACATACAGTGAGCACTTGTCTCGCTTCTTTTATTAAATTGTGTTTCACGAGCCAACGAGGACTTTCAGGAATAATAAACGACAACACGAAAAATATAAGCGAAGGAACTGTTACAATTCCGAGCATCCAACGCCATGCATTGTCGCCTGTTCCTGAAAATAAATAATTTGAACTATAAGCAAAGAAAAGGCCCGCAGTAACATTTAATTGAAAAAAAGCCACCAGCCTTCCCCTGATATTGGCGGGTGCAATTTCAGCAATATACATAGGCCCTACCACTGATGAAGCACCAATTGCAATACCACCGATAAACCGGAAAATAACGAGGGTAATCCAATTTGGAGCAAGACCGCTGAAAATACTGGTGATCGTAAAAATAAATGCCACCGCTATAATTACCTTTTTTCTCCCAAATCGCTCAGCAGGGAAACCGGCAGAAAAAGCTCCCAGCACTGCGCCAATAATTGCTATAGCTACAGTAAAACCATGCGCAAAGTCAGATAGCTTATATAAAGCCTGAATAGGTTTCTCCGCTCCTGAAATAACCGCGGTATCTAAACCAAAGAGAAGACCACCTAAGGCGACAATTACTGAGTATGCAATTACTCTCGGGTTGTTTTTCATAATGGCTTAGCTTTATTAAAATTTACATTTGATGATCAAAAGATGAAGCTTTTCGAGGTATAAGATTCAAGAATAAGATGGTAAAGCGGCGATGTTTCGTCTATAGATGAATATTTTTTTACGGCAGCTTCAATTCCACTTTGCTTGACTGTTTCCTGTACTTCCCGCGTGCCTGGGTCTGTAGATCCATTGTAATAATAAGCTGCTGCAATAGCCTTTGCGTAAGTGAAAGGTTCTCTTCCATACTTAAGACACAATAAGGCAGGACCAACTAACCTCTCTTCTTTACTCAATTTCCTTTTAGAATCATTTGCGTTTCTTTCGATCTGGTCATTTAACGCCGGATCAGTATACTTCTTCATTGCCAGTGCCATGAATTCTCTTTGCTCCTTTTCGTCCAAACCAAACTCATTGATTAATCCAAAAGCAGCTTCTTCCTGAATTTCATGAAAGAATTGTGGATAAGCCAAGGCAGACTCGTGCAAAATTTTATAACCATTCGCCCAGCCAACATAGGCTATTGGGCCGTTGGTACCATTAAATGTATAAATTTTTCGAAGAAGCTCATTGGAGAAATTAGTTTTAGGCACAAAACCTTTTACGTCAGGTATAGGGCCAACAAATGCGTCTTTATCAAGCGGTAAAGTCCACCAATCCTGCATGCGTAAAGCCAAAGGTTCTTTTATCAGCACTTCTTCTTTGGCTGTCATGCCGGTTCTCAAAACCTGGGTTTCTACAAATCCCAGTTTCGCTGTTACAAGTTCCGTAAACTCGACCTCTGCATCTTGTAATAGTACGTCTTTGATTTTTTTAGCAGGATTATTTGCGTTTTCACAAATGATCCAATTCAGCACATCTCTCCTTCCGCTTTCAACTAATATGTCCCTGATATAGGTCGCTACTTTTTCGATATTTGCAGCGCCGACGCTACTAACCATGATATCAATATTACTTATGACTGCCGCCACTTTTTCCTTTTCATCTAAAGTAAAAGCTGCTTCAACAGTGATGTATTCAGTCAAATCATCTTTCTCTCCGGCGAGATCAATTCTGTACCTCTTTTCTTTATTTAAAAGTTCTACTATCTCTTTTGATGCATCGAGCATCCAGATCTTGTAACCGCTACGGTAAAATAGCTGCGCAATAAATCCTCTCCCTATTTTGCCTCCGCCAATAATTAAAACTTCTTTTTTCATTATTGTATCAACTTAACAATTTCTGGTATCGAATGAATTTCCGGTATTTTTCATCGTAGATACTTTTTAAATTAAGATCGGGTTCTACAATAGAAAAGTTTATTGCAGCCTTCTTGTACGAACTTTCTTTAGCCATCATAATATAATCAATAATGCCAGCCATTGATAATTCTTTCTCGTCAGCAACCGCTAGTGATTTCTGTAACACAGTTGCCCTAATCGAATTCCAGAGCGTGTTTTTTGAGGAACCGCCAGCAATTTTAATCAAGTGCAAAGCATCTATTCCAAGATCTTCGAAACATTGTCTTCGGGCAAATGCAATAGATTCTAGAATTGCACGAAACAAATGAGCTTCGGTATGAGATGAATTTAATTCAAGAATTGAAGCAGTTAATTTGCTGTTCCATAATGGAGCCCTTTCCCCTTGTAAATAAGGTAAAATGATGGGTGTGTTACCCGGTTCAATTGCAGCGGCTTTATCGGTTAATTCGTTAAAAATTTTAGTTGATACCTCTTTTTGTAAAACAGTGCTTACAAACCAACTAACGATATTTCCGCCTGTGTTCGTGCTTCCATAATTGATAAAACCAGGGTCAAATGATATGCTTAAAAAGTTATCGGGCATTGTTGGCTTTTTGAGGTAAAAAGCACCCGCCTGTTCTGAAGTGTTTGCTAACATAAACCCTTCTTTATCGTGCAATCGAAATGCATATAAAGAAGTATATAAATCGGCCATAGCAGGAAAGACAAAACTATCGACGGGAAACTGAAATAATTCTTTAAAAGATGTCAGGATCGGCAAAGGTTCATAACGGATAGACGGCAACGAAGAAGAAGGTAACTGTAAATGATCTAACAATTCCTCTGCATAGACTCTCCTGCTAAGATCTACCATACTAATCTGCGAACTGAAATGAGTATAATAGCTTCCGGTAAGTTCATAGAATATCGCATCACTGACCTGGAGAAAAATAGATTGATCTGAAAACCCGGCTTTTCTGCGATGCAATAGTTTTGTGAACAACCAATTGGTACCCGATGGCAAAAACGTTCCGATAATTTCTTTGCTTCTGCCATTACCCATAACTGAATTATATTCATCCAGCCGGTCGTGACAGGTCGTATCTAACCATATTGGAAACGGTTCTTCCGGCGCCGTTCCTGTTGCTTTATTCCATTCGAGCAAACTTGACACATGACCCGTTATTCCCAGATACAACACTTCTATTTGATTTGCTTTTAAAAAACTTCCCAGTTCCTTAAAGAGCATAAAAGACTTTTCTTGTATCACCGTGTATCTGGCACAAACTTCTCCTGAACTGCCGTAGATTAATTCATTCTGATAATTATTAATGATCGTAATCTTGTCATATAAAAAGGGACAGTACACTCCCAGCTTTACCTGAGACGTGCCAATGTCAAGTGCAGCATAAGCAACTTTCTTTTTACTTTCCATCCATGCTCCTTTTTATACTTCTTTCTTTAATGAGCATGAAAAGTTCTTCCTTCTCCGACAATCCACACACTTCCTTTAAAACACGATCAAGCCCCTTTTCCTTTATCAGACCGGCTACTGAAAAATGGTTAATTTGATCTTTATAATCAAAGCATGCAATAATACCTTCGAGCAAACCTTCAGGATAAATACCGTGTTGTAAGGCAAGTAAGGCCGGTCCGATAAGCCGGTCTTCCCGGCTAAGTTTCCTTGCCGGATCGGCTCCATTTCTTTCAATGGGATCGGGTATGTTTTTATCTGCAAATTTGATGAATGCTGCATTTGTCCATGCTTCCTGTTCTTGTGAATCAAACCCAAATTCCGCTACCAACGCACGGGAAGACTCTTCGCCCGCTTGCCTGGCTATAGAAATAATTTCTGCATCATTACCTGCTTCATACAATTGATCATATCCTTTTTTTGCACCCAGATAAGTGATGACAGCGTTGATGCAATTGTACGTATATATTTTCCTCTTTAACTGATTATTGAAATTTTTTAGTGGTTTCAAACCATACACATGAAGATCTCCTTTAATCGCATCTCCATCACACGGAAGTTCGAAAAAATTTTGTGAACGGATAGCCAG
>JBBPZJ010000114.1:0-8421 GCA_038199395.1 Chitinophagales bacterium | reverse complement strand
CCTATTTTTACAATAAGTTTTTGACTGAAACAATTTTTTCAAACTTAGGTCTTGACCTGAATTGCAATAAAATAAAAAAGCTTTATAACCAGTGCTTGAATATTGGTTCTATCGCTGCTTAAAATATTACCGAACTATTGAAATAAGAAAAAGTGTTTTAATAAGAGTTAGCTGCTGCCGTTGCCTGAATACGTTGCAACGGCAGTTGTATGTAAGGAACTTATGCTATCCATCTGCAAATTTGAAAAAAGTGCCGGCGACACAGCTAATACGGCCTTACAGAAAACTGCTGGTGGTTTGCTCTTTGCTACGGCTACGATTATAGGGAACTTCTTAAGATAAAGCTTCTCCGGCTTTTTCTACAAGCGAATCTTTCAGTTCTCCAGATTTTTCAACAAGATGTTCGGCAGTCTTTTTTGTTTTCTTCCAAAGCTTTTTACCTTTTTTCCCGATCTTTTCTCTTGCTTTATCTCCTTTGTCTGAAACTAACAAAGCAGTAAGGCAGCCAATGGACGCGAGTGCAAGAATTGCAAAAGCGATTTTGTTTGAATTTTTCATGTCTATAATTTTTGCGGGTGTTATAAAAAATATCACGGTTTGTCTCTGCTAAGATACTTAAGAATTGGCCGATCTGTTACTATAGTGTACGTCATACCCATTATTTCATTTTGATGAAGTTAATATTCCTAACGAATGAAATCCATCCTCCTCACCTTGCATGCTGCAAAGATTAAGCAAAATACAATTGCAAAACTTTCTTTAGCTTTAAAATGATTTCTTTCAACTTTTAATCTATCCATTCTATCCATTTCGAATTAAAAAAATCAATTAATCTAAGCCGAAAGGCGTCCCTGAACGATGAGCAATATGAAAAAAACTATATGCCCTGCCCTTCTCTGCTTTTTTCTTGTTACAGTTGGTCCAGCCGAAGCTCAACAATTTACAATAGTAAGTAAAGGCACTTCGAAGAGCAAGATTATTATTCCTACTAAAGCGACTGTAGTCGAAATACAGGCAGCGATGGTTCTGCAGGATTATCTCAAGAGGATTTCAGGTGCAAACTTGCCCATTGATGATGATAAGGGCAAGCGTCAGGATGAGGAAATTTTAATAGGCAACGTAAACAGGCCTGAATTGAAGGAAGTGCCGAAAGAAAAACTGGACAGGGATGGGTTTTTTATTAAAAATAACGGTAAAAGCCTCGTGATTACTGGTGGAACGGATAAAGGAATTTTGTATGGAGTGTACACTTTTCTTGAAAAGTACTTAGGCTGTCGTAAGTATTCATCAGCGGTTACTTACGTACCTAAGAAAAACACGATTATTTTAGGAGCCATTGACGACATGGAGCTGCCTGCTTTTAGCTACAGGGAAAATTTTTATAGAGATGCGACCGATCCGGAATACCAGCTTTGGCACAAACTGGATTCACACGTTGGGCCCAATAAAAGCGAATGGGGATATTGGGTTCATACTTTTGGCACTTTACTTAATCCGCAGGAATATGGGGCCACACATCCAGAATATTTTAGTTTTTATGAAGGCAAGCGCCACGCAGGTACCGTGCCTTCGTGGGATGGAGCAAGTGTACAGCCTGAGGCGCAACTTTGTTTAAGTAATCCCAACGTTTTAGACATCGTTTGCAAAAACCTTCAGGCTGCGATCAATAAAAATCCGGAAGCAATCTATTGGTCGGTGAGCCAGAATGATAATGTGAATTATTGTCGCTGCTCTGATTGCGCTGCGCTCGATAAGAAATATGCAGCATTTTCTCCTGAAGAAAAAATGTATTCTACGCATAGCAGTAAGTACCCGGCACTTGGGATGGGATCGATATTAACTTTTGTAAACAAAGTAGCTGAAAGATTTCCTGATAAAATTATTTCAACGCTGGCATACCAGTACAGCCGTGTTCCTCCAAAAGATATTGTACCTGGCAGGAATGTAAATATTATGTTGTGTAATATAGAAAGTGCAAGGAATACAACGATTGAAAAAGGAGACACTTCTTTTAGCAGCGACCTTAAAGGATGGGGCAAAATAACTAATAACATCATTGTTTGGGATTATGTAATCCGGTTTTCAAATCTTTTCGCTCCTTTTCCGAATCTTCGAATACTGCAGCCGAACCTTAAATTTATGCATGACAATCGCGTCTCTGCTGTTTTTGAACAAGGTAACCGTGAGATAGGTGGTGAATTTGCAGCACTTCGGGCCTACCTGATTGACAAACTACTTTGGAATCCCGAAATAAATGTCAATGAAGTAACAAATGATTTTCTTACCGGGTATTATGGAAAGGCTTCGAAACAGTTAAAAGAATACATCGATCTCTTGCACAATAATAATATGGAACAATCGGGATACAAAATGTCGATTTTTGGAAAACCTGTTATGGAAAAAGAAACCTTTCTTTCTGATTCACTAATAACCGTTTACAACAAACTTTTCGATGAGGCTGAAAAGGCGGTGTCTGATTCACCTGAAATATTAGACAGGGTTAAAACGGCCCGATTACCTGTCTATTATGCTATGCTTGAGATTGCAAAAGATGAAAAAACAGGAAAGCGGGGAGCTTTTATTGCTGCCGCAAACAATAGTAAGATAGCAAACCCGAAAATAGTTAAGGTATTGTACGATTTTGTTTACCAATGTGTCCGAAACAATGTTACAAGGGTAACGGAATGGAAAACAACGCCTCTTGAGTATCTCGATGAATATATTAAGTTCCTGGAATAAAACTTTTTGCTGGCAGGCCTTAACTTTTGCAGAATTGCTATATAATAATACCACCGTTCCTTCTTTTATCCAAACTACAGAAACCAATTTTATAATTTACAGGGTTTGTAAAATTGGTTAGCGACTGAACCCAACGAGATATTGGATGGAACAAGAGGATTGGGCCGGGTGAAGGTAATAAGTTGGGTTTAAACGACTAAGCGGGTTCACTAAAAGACAGACAGTTCCTTGCAGCAGTTTTAGATTAGATGAATTTTTAAAAGATTTTTAATTATTGAAATTTCAGAAGAACTGCAAAAATAATAGAAACGAAATTATTATTATTCAACCTTAAAGCCCACGACCGTTTCTCCCCAAAATAACAATACCCGGTTGTCTCTTTCAATAGTAAATTTCATCCTCTCTATGAAATCTGGTGACGGCGCAGGAGTGACCTGAACTCTTAAAACATCATTGGCCTGATTGTATTCTACGCCCCACTGATCCCACGTTTTATTAAAGATAATCGTCCAGGTTTTCTTGCCCGGAATGGTATATAAACTATACTTTCCTGCCTTCAGCGCCTTTCCCTCAATCTTTGCATCTTTGGTAATTTCGAAGGTAGTAGCTTCGTTATCTCCGGTTTGCCACACCGTATCAAATGGCGCAACGTCTTTGCCTATCGTTCTGCCTTTTAGTGATGGCCTGCTGTAATCAACTGTAATCTTATTACCGTTTGCGAGAGTTTCAGAAGTAGTTGCTGGCTGATTAGGTCTTTTTGATTTATCCTCGGGTAAACAACCTGAAAAAAGGCAAATAAGTGTGGTAGCAATAAGCGAGAATAAAAGAAAAATTTTTATGTTGTGCATGTATTATAAATTGGCTTAAATAAATGGTGTTAGCGAAAAAGGTTAAGAGCAGGTCTTTGTCTAGCTGTGTCTTTTTTAATTGCAAATATGCAGCCCGAACCTTCCATTCAATTCATTGCAAGAAATCTTGGAAATTTATATCAGGTGAGACTTTAGACTAAAGCTTTGATACAACATAATTCCCGTAACAGAAGCCATAGTTCCAGTTAAAATGTTAACAAAAAAATGTCGAACAAGCAGTATCAGCAACTATAAGGGCGGCGAACTTCTACGATTATTATTAAATTCGTTGCTATTATTTTTTTAGTTGAGGCTCCATTGCTTTCTTCCAGATAGCGTACCCGCTTGCATTCATGTGCAAGCTATCGGCAAGAAAAATAGACGGAATGGGCTTGTTACCTGCTTCAAGCATAGGATGAAAAACATCAATGAACGAAGTGTTCTTCCGGCCTTTTAAAAAACTCTCAATCATCGTATTCGTCTCTGACATTTTCGATATCAGCTTTAACCTGCTTGGGCTTGGCTTTATAGAAACATAAGTGATGGTAGCTGCAGGAACCTTACTTCTGATGATCTGAAAAAGCAGTTTAAATCTATTTGTAACAATTTCAGGGGTAATAGTATCGGAGGAGGCAAGATCATTATCGCCACAATAAACAATCACCTGCTTAGGCTGGTAAGGAATAATAATATCTTTTGCGTAATGAATGACATCAGGCAGAACAGACCCGCCAAAACCACGATTAATAATAGTGTAACCTGGAAAATAAGATTGCACATCCTGCCACTTTGTAAAAGATGAACTGCCTACTAAAAGGATAGCATTTTTTGGAGGAAATGAAGCACTGTCCTGCTTTTTGAACTGCTGTATCTCGTTGTAGAAAGGAGCAGTCTGTGAGTAAACCGGCTGAACAGAAATAGTTAGCAGAAATACAGAAACAAAGCACGTAAGAAGTTTTTTCATTACAGTATTAACCCTTTTATTTTTGCAAATGATTATTTAATAAAAGACTCTAAAATTTGCTGATCGGAGAAGGAAGTTAACTAAAATATCTAAACTAGTCTTTTCAAAAAAGTTTTCTTATTATCTGAAACCCTAGCGAAAAACCTACCACCAATAAAGCGCCTACAGCATTTAGCCACAAAAAACTAAGACCAAGCAATCCTTGCTGGTTTAGTACAAAAAGAGCTACAACAATTAGCTCGGTGATTATTGCACTCCAAAATACTGCTTTTGCCCCCACAGATTTTACATAAAAAGCAACGAGAAAAATACCAAGAATAACTCCGTAAAAGAGAGATCCAAGCACATTTACTGCCTCTATTAAACTGCCCATTTTATATGCGAACTGCGCAACAAAAATGCAAAAGAGGCCCCAGCCAAAAGTATAATATTGCGACAAGCGAAATTCTTTTTTAGATTGAATTTCACTCACATCAGCAGCAGCATTATGATAGCGGCGATGAAAATCGATCATGGTGCAGGAAGCCAGAGAATTTAACGCAGCGGCTATGGAACCCCACGCCGCCAAAAATATAATAGCTATCAACAAACCGATAAGGCCGACAGGTAAGTAGTCGATTACAAAACGAAGAAAAATATAGTTAGTATCGTTATTATCGGCTAAAGGAAGCGCCTTTTTTATAAATGATTTATAAGACTTTCGCAGCGAGTCCAGCTCTAAATTATTTGATTGTATACTATCTTTTAATGCTACCGTCTTATCGGGGTTATGAGCATTAAAAGCATCTAAATATTGCAACCCCAGTTTACCCTGCTTTTCATTTTTGATAATATAAGCCGACTGAATTGAAGCCAGAGAGTCTTTATATTCTGTTTGTTGAGCCTTTTGCTCCACAGCTCTGTTATGAAAAACAGGCGAAGGTTTAAATTGATAAAAAGTAAACAGCATAGCGCCTATCAGCAGGATAAAAAACTGCATGGGCACTTTTACTACGCCGTTTATCAAAAGCCCTAATTTACTTTCAGTACTGTTTTTAGCTGTCAGGTACCTGCCGACCTGGCTTTGGTCGGTTCCAAAATACGAAAGAGCCAAAAAGAAACCGCCAATAATTCCGCTCCAGATGTTGTATTTATCGCTCCAATCAAAATGGCCGCCCTTTGTACCGCTAGTTATAACATTCATCTTTCCCGATGCTCCACTAACCCTAAGCGCATCAGAAAAGCCCACTCCATTTGGAAGCAGGTGAATGATCATATAACCGGCAAGAAACATTCCTACGAATATGATTACAAATTGAAGCTGTTGGGTATAAGCTACCGCTTTTGCCCCGCCTGATACAGTATAAATAATCAGTAATCCCCCCATAACAATATTGGTAAGAAAAATATCCCAACCGAGCAATGAAGAAAGTATGATGGAAGGAGCATAAATACTGATGCCTGTAGATAAACCGCGTTGAAGCAAAAAAAGAAATGATGTCAGAATCCTTGTCTTTACGTCGAAGCGCTTTTCTAAGAACTCGTAAGCAGTGTACACTTTTAACCGGCTAAAAAGCGGTACAAACGTAATACACAAAACAACCATTGCAAGTGGCAGACCAAAGTAGTATTGTACAAATCGCATCCCATCGGTATAAGCCTGGCCGGGGGCAGACAAAAAAGTGACGGCGCTTGCCTGCGTGCCCATAATGCTTAAGAGTACGAGATACCAGGGCATGCTGCGATTGCTTAAAAAATATCCGTCAAGGTCTTTAGAAGTACGGCTTTTGTACAAGCCATAGGCAATTATTCCAAGCAGGGTTAATGACAATACTGTCCAATCGATACCGCTCATGAAAAATAATTAGTGATCCAGGCAAGGAAGATAATGAATAGTATTAAAAACAGAATCACAAACGAATACCAGTGGCTCCATTTTTTAAAAAGAGGAATTTGTTCTGTTTGGTGTTTCAAGTTTAAAGTTTTATGTTTCAAGTTACACCCTCAGGCTATGATTTGTTGGTCATCTTTCTATTGCACTCAATTCCCATCTGAATGCAGGATTTATATTGTACAAGAGTCTTACTGATCGATCGCCATGAAATCCTAATAATCCCACTACTTCAAGTCGAGACAAAATAAGAATAGGAAAAAGCTAAATGAAGTTCTTCAGCTAAACGGAGCAGCGCAACGATGGTAAAACACGAACTAAAGCTGGTATCAAAAAAATCTAATACCATACCTTTTCCTGTTATGTACCATCTCCTTTTTTGCCCCCCTCTGCAAAGCCACTTAATAAGAACCCGAATATTACACCTATAACCAGACCTATTGCCACATGTTTTATTGCCAATCCTAACAATAAGCCGATAATAACCAGCATCACAAAACTTATTTTTTTTCTCGGATGAACCGGTTTTGCCATTACTATTTGTTTTTAGGTAGCGCAATTAAATTAGCCATTAAACGATAAGCACCGGGCACTCCGGCAGGCAGTTGTCTAAACAAGACAAGACCTACATAAACGTAATTACCCTTGCCATATTTTGCGATGGCAAGACTTCCATTGCTTTCTTTTTCACCGACATCGTTCATGCTAATCAGCTTCTCAAAATGCTCATCCGACTGATCAACCTGGTAGGTACTTCGCTCTTGTACCCAACCTTCAAAATCCTTCTCAGTTATTTTGTTTGGATAATTAAAGGCCGGATGTTGCGGCAATAAAAAATTCACTTTTGCATTCTCTTCTGTTACCCTCGTACCAATTACAGTAAAAGGATATGGCCCTGTCTGCACCTTTCTCAGTCCCACCTGCATGTTCTTCATATACTGCACAATCATATTTCCACCGTTCTCTATATAACGCTTGAAAACATCATTTTTGCTGCTCAAAAATTCGAAAATGTTATAAGCCCTAACACCTACAACAATAGCATCATACTGCTTTAAATTTTCATCGTTAATATCGGCTTCTTCAAGAAAATCGACATTATAACCGAGAGCGGTTAAAGCGTCGGGCACTTTATCGCCTGCGCCAACAACATATCCAATCTTCTTGCCTGCCATCTTCACATCTACCTTTAAAAGGTTTGCTTTTGCCTTAGGGAAATAAGTAATTGTTGGAATGTGCTCGTAAGATATTGTCTTGGTATAACCACTGTACCTGCCGTCGTTTGTGGCTAAACTAATTTGTTCCGTAGTATTTGTTTCTTTAGACTTTGATGAAAAAGTGGTGGTTAAGACGCTTTCAATATTTGCTGCGTTATAATTAACCGAAGGAAAATTATTGGTCCAGGCAGAAGAATATTTTTGATTGATGATATAATGAGTAGTATCGGCAAGGTTGGTTTTGAAATGAATAGGTGCCGCAACAGGATTGCCATTTATTGAGACATAATTATCTCTAACATAATTAAATTCAACTTTTGGTAATACCGCCACCGGCTGGTATAATTCTCCTTTTGCCGGGTCAACTACTTTATATTGCACCGGGCGGCGAATAGTAAAATCAGTGCCTTCAATGTTTACAGTAAAGGCAACTTCAAATGCCGGATCATTTTCGGCTTTACCTATCAGTAACTGGTCTCTTACATCAAAAGCCCCTTCTGTTTGCGGGTACTGTAACCAGTAAGGTTGCGTTACTTTTTTATCGGCACTAACGCGAAAAACTTTATTGATTGCTAAAGTTTGATTTGATGCAAGAGTGGAAGAAAAACTACTATCAAAGCTTTCGAATTTTATGTTCTTAACAGTCGCGTTTACCGAGCTGCGACTATTGATGAAAAAGGTTACCGCCAGCCGACCTCCCTGTACTACATTTTGTTCATTGGTCGTTGCTTCAGTAAATAAACCAGCACATGCTTCTATTAAATTTTGCGTTTCAGCAAGTTT
>JBBPZJ010000113.1:0-2392 GCA_038199395.1 Chitinophagales bacterium | reverse complement strand
TCACTCATATTTTTACAACATACTTCGATTGTTTCCAGTTAGCATGAGCATTGAACAGTGAAAATTGAGCATTTGAAAATTTTTCCCTTAAAAACAATCACAAAACTACATCTCCATTACACCACCTCCCATTCATATCCCTCTCACCTTTTTACATTTGCAAAATGGATTATTTTAAAAGCCTTTCCGCATTATTACAAATTGAGAAGGAAGAAGACCGCAGATCGTACCAGGAAGTGATGGAAAAGTTGCCGGTAACGGAGCGAAGGGCCAATGGAATGTCATGGTACCCGGTTGCCATTAAAGATACAGAAATTGGACAGGGAGATTATCTGACGGTCGAAGTGGAGCGAACAACACATCTCGATATCATTCATCAGCTTCGCTTCGGAATGTCTGCAGCGCTCTTTTCAAACCATGATGCAAAAAGTGATCGGGTAGAAGGAACCATCTCTTATATCAGCGCCAATAAATTGAAGATCTCTTTGCGTGTAGATGAATTACCTGACTGGTCTCGGGATGGTAAATTAGGAATTGACGCTGTTTTTGATAAGAATAGTTATGATGAAATGGAATATGCTCTGAAAATTGCTCCGGCAATTGCAGCAAAAAAGGATGAAGGAAATTTAGTGAAAATATTGACAGGTGAGAAAAGGCCGACGAGTCAACTCCTAAACCACGCTTTTACAATTGACGGGCTGAACGCCATTCAACGCCTTGCAGTGACAAAAATTTTGGAAGCTAATGAGTTAGCGATCGTTCACGGCCCGCCGGGAACGGGAAAGACAACTACATTGGTACAAGCCATTAAAGCACTCATAAAGCAAGATCATAATCAAATTTTGGTAGTAGCACCGAGCAATACCGCTGTTGATCTCTTAAGTGAAAAGTTGTCTGATGAAGGGCTGAATGTAGTGCGTGTAGGAAATCCGGCCAGGGTAAATGAACGGCAACAGGCTTTAACTCTCGACAGCAAAATCGCTGCTCATGCAAACATTAAAGAGATAAAGCGGCTGAAGAAACAAGCAAAAGAATTTAGGGACATGGCCCACAAATACAAGCGTAGCTTCGGCTATGCTGAAAGGGAGCAACGTAAAGCACTGTTTAATGAAGCAAGAAATATCAGCAGGGAAGTGGAACGAACAGAGCAATATATTATAGATGATGTTCTTGCTAAAGCTAATGTTATAACCGCTACTTTGGTGGGTGCAAATCATTATAGCATCCGCCATTTAAGATATGAGACAGTTGTTATTGACGAGGCGGGGCAGGCACTGGAACCCGCTTGTTGGATCCCTGTTTTAAAAGCTAAAAAAGTTGTAATGACAGGCGATCATTGCCAATTACCTCCCACTATAAAATCTGATGAAGCTGCAAAGAAAGGCTTAAGTGTTACTTTGATGGAGAAAGCAGTAGCCCTGCATCCTGAGGTCGTTGTTTTGCTCGAAGAGCAATACAGGATGCATGAGAAAATTATGGGTTTTTCTTCCCGAACGTTCTATTTCGACAAGCTGCAGGCGCATCCATCTATTGCTAATAAATTGCTGTTTCCCGGCGATGTACCGATTGCATTTATCGATACTGCCGGCTGTGGCTTCGACGAAAAGCTGGAAGGCACGAGCATTAGCAATCGTGAAGAAGCAGCCTTTTTATTAAAACACCTGGCATGTCTGGTAGAACAAATGAAACCCGTTTACGACGGAAACAATTTTCCTTCTATTGGCGTTATTTCGCCATATAAGCACCAGGTAGAAATTTTAAAGGAGTTAATACTTTCTTATTCAGAATTGCTGCAATTTAGAGCTGCTATTACTATCAATACTATCGACAGTTTTCAGGGCCAGGAGCGTGATATTATTTACATCAGTATGGCGAGAAGTAATTCTGAAAGTACGATCGGTTTTCTTTCCGATGTTAGAAGAATGAATGTAGCCATGACCCGTGCCAGAAAAAAATTAGTAGTGATAGGCGATAGCGCAACACTTTCACAACATCCTTTTTACGCTGCATTTATCAGCTATGTGCAAAGCAAAGATGGTTACCAAAGCGCATGGGAGTTTATTGATTTGTAGGATTTGACTGCCATTGATAAATATTAATAAAACTGCACAAAGGCAATCCTCGCAGCCGTTATTTTACCACTTCTTAGAATACAATTATCATGGAGTTTGGGACAGGTTGTCGTTATATAAGGTGATAATGAAACTCACTTACCCTTACTTCCTTTTTCTTTTAAATTTCTTATAGTTATTAATTCTACTTTACCAAGTTACTTACTTACTAAATGGAGGCAAAATTCTGATATATTTGCTTATCAATCAACATCTCCGACTATCGTTTTTTAATTCACTATAATAAATACCGCCCATGAAGAGCAACCCACTCTGCAACC
>JBBPZJ010000112.1:0-8363 GCA_038199395.1 Chitinophagales bacterium | reverse complement strand
TCAGAAGTTTGTAAATGGTTCATTAGCAGGTGTTAGAGGAATTAAGGTGGAAAGTAAGTATTTATCATTAATTTCTAAGAAACTTTTGATAGTTTTTCAATTGCTGCAAATACTGCTGGCTCAATTGAATTAAGAAGCAACTGTGCAGCTCGGTTTTAAACATTCTCTACTATAACTGAAGCGGGCAAATATTTACATATAGCTTACTAACTTTGTTCAACTCTTTGCCCCTTTATTACAATATTCTCTAACCGAAATACAAATTGAAAAGAAGGGAACAATTATTGCAGAAGTTTTTCTGATTGATATTCTAACCGAAAAATTATGATTTATGCATAAAGTGAAATTTACTATTATATTTCTTGTCCTTTGTTCTACCCGCTCAGCTTCTATATTTGCGCAAAATTCTATTGGCGTTGCTACCGGAAATTATGGCGGTGTATCTTCTTTATGGTTTAATCCATCATCAATTGTCGACAGCCGCTATAAATTCCAAATTAATCTTATCAGTGTTAATTCGTATCTCGATAATAACCTTTTCGAAGTGAAACGAGATGCAGTAACCGGAAGGCAATTTTTTAAAGAGCCTTATAATAAAAGTTTTTCTTCTGTGCGCAACGATCTATTAGCACTTACACCTGCGTCAAGTACGAATGCAAAGGTGAATATGTTGATAGATAACAGAGTGCAGTTTCCTGCTTCAATGATGATAAGTCTTGGTCGCAAATCGGCTATTGCGATAAACCTGCAGTCAAGAATAGGTTTACAGGCTTTTGACATAAACAGAAGTACTGCGCAGCTTTTATATAATGAGCTCAGGGATTCTACACAGTATGGCATGATGCAGGACAATAGCGGATTTGGTGTTAATTATTTACGGTGGCAGGAGGTGGGGCTTACCTACGGAACGGTGCTAATAAACCGGAAGGCGCATTTTTTAAAAGCTGCTTTTACAGGAAAATGGTTAATGGGGCAGTCAGGAGCACGTATACAAAGTGACAACGCAAAGGTTCAGTTCAACTCGGCCACTCAAATGTCTTTACAATCTCCTTTAATGCGATACTACCGGTCGGACAATGCCGACATTCGCTTTCTTAGCGTTCAATCTTTTTTTAAAGACATCCAGGATAACCGGTTTGGCTGGGATGCAGGTATTACTTATGAGTTCAGGGGAAAGTTTAACAAGTTTAAGTATGTAGGTGAAGACTATGAAGTGAAGGAACGGCAGGATATGAATAAATACGCACTCAGGCTGGGAGTAGCTATTGTGGATGTAGGTAAGTTTACCTTTAAAAAGCAACCCCTTACCAACGACCATTCTGCCAATTTCAACAACTTCAATTTTGCTAATGTAAAAGCACAGTCCTTTAGCGACTTTGATACAGCGTATTCTAAACAGGTTCAATATGCACCTAATAGCTCGCCTACTTTTGATATTGGATTACCAACTGCCATTAGTGCCAATATTGATTTGCATGTCTTCGGCGGCTTTTATCTTAACGGCGCCTTGTACACGCCGTTAAGTGCAATAAATAAAAGCACTAATGCATTAAGAGTGGCCAAATGGTATGCCGTTACGCCGAGATTTGAAACAAGCGGCTTTGGCTTATATATTCCTGTGGTAGCTACTCCTTTAAATAAAAGGACAAGTATAGGCGCTACATTACGCCTTGGTCCGCTTTATATTGGTTCAAGCAATTTAGGAAGCTATGTTTTCAATGATCGTCTTTCTGCAATAGATGTTCATGCCGGACTGAGACTAGGCATCACCTATGGTCGTCCCAGCAAAATTTTCAGTTCCTTCCAGCGGCTTATCAAATCTAATCCTTCACCACCAGCTAAAACTGCTGATACCACCGCCATGTATGCAGAGTACAGGAGCGTTATAGACAGTATTAGGAGCCTGCCAGTTAAAACAGTGAAGCCAGATGAGGTAAGATCACCTTTGGTAAATGTAATTGTGAATAACTACCTTAATGGAAGTGTTCCTGCTCCTGCACAGACGCAATATCGCAATGCTGATACATTGGTATTTAATAACGCTGTTCCTGTTTCTAAAAGTTTACCCGTTAATCAGCGAGATAGTGCGTTACAACGCAGGGATGCCCAGATAGATTACCTATTACGAAGGGCTGCGGAAAACGAATTACGAATACGCCAGTTGGAACAAAAAAGAATTGCTGATTCTACAGCTTCAGCTAACCGGCCAACTTCACGAACCTCTTTAACTTCCCCTTCTGCACAACCCGCAACTACCAAAATACAACAGACGCCTCAAAGCAATACAGACTCTTTATCTTCCTCTTCTGCACAGCCCACAACTGCCAAAATACAACCAGTGCCTCAAAGCAATACAGACTCTTCATCTTTCCGTTCTGCACAACCTGCCACTACCAAAGTACAACCGGCACCTCAAAGCAATACAGCCTCTTTACCTTCCCGTTCTGCACAACCTGCAACTACCACAACACAACCGGTGCCTCAAAGCAATACAGCGGCTTTCTCTTCCCGTTCTGCACAACCTGCAAATACCACAATAATACAACCGGCACCTCAACGCAATAGAAGACGAATAGTTGAGGTGCGGGAATCCAACCGCCGTATTCCTCCTACAGTGGTTACCGTACAACAACCGAACAATTCAAACCAGGCGCACCTAAACAGGATTGAAGCACAAAACAGCGATCTTGAGGCAGAGGTGAGAAGATTGAGAGCTGAAATGAATGCTTCTGCAAATGCGCCAGGTACTGCGGTTGCAGACGATGGAGAAACAGTTAATGTAGCGAAAGTTGATGCAGGGGCAACTCCCATTGTTTCAACTGCAACCGATACCCTGCGATTAACTGATACTCTTGTATTAAGAGAACCTTACCTTGTGTTAGATACAAGCACTGTTCCTCGGGTTCAGCCAGCAAATACAAAGGTAAAACTAGATTATGATCCTGTTTATTTTGCATCGGCCAGTATTGCTATTTCACCCGCAGCTCGGAGAGTATTAGAACACGTGGTAGAAGATTACAAGCGATACCGGTTTGCAGAAAAAATTCATTTAACCGGACGAACAGATTCAATGGGTTCAGAAGAATTAAACCGGCAGCTTGCACAAAAAAGAATTGATGCAGTTACAAAATATTTGGTCGACAATGGAGTGCCAGCTCAACAATTAACTTTCGAAACGATGCCAGATTTAACATCAAAGCCACGGCGAGATGCAGAAGAAAGAAGGGTTGATATTGACCTTATAAGCACTGCAGTAAGATGAAATTTTTTTGACAGAGAGAACTCGGTGATTTGAACACACTCTATTTCTTCTGCTCCATAGGAGCTACCTGTTTGTAGCATAAAGAATTAATAGGTTTCTACAAGTTCCGTAGGTGCTTCCCTTTTTACAATTTGGAATACTTCTACAGAATTTGATGTTTTTGCAGAGCCATTAGATAATGTGCCAGGTTCTGGAACAAAACGCAAAGTGTTTTTTGGACTACCTGATAGCGCGGCCCCATTCCTCTGAATCTATTCTACCATTTGGCTATTAATTTCAGGTTTAGTAGTCTTGGCGTAAGCCTGTTAGGCAGAGTAAAAACATTGTTTGCAAAATCTTTTATTAAAAGATAGCTGATTGTATTTGGCCTGTCTATCAGGTTAAATATTTCAAAGGAGGCAGATATATTATCAAAGCTTTTGAACGGACTATGACTGCGCCGATTCGATTTATCATTATCAAGCAAGAGTGCACTAAACCCAAGATCGACCCGAATGTAAGGATCGACCACCAGTGCATTTCTATACTTTACACTTCCCGGAATGTTATATGGAAGATTACTGCCGTATAAAGTATTCAGGTAAACCTTAAAATTTCTGTTGGTGCTTAAATAATCCTGGAAAAACATTCCAAACGTTATCATTCTATCAGTCGGTCTGCGTAGATAACCGACATTAACCAAAGTACTATCAATTGGCTTGTTCTGGTCGTTGAATTTATAGTTATAATAGTGGTCATTATTCAAATCTTCTCTCGTTCGCATGAAACCAAGGCTTATCCAGCTTTCTGCATCTTTAACCAGTTCGCCGAATAATCTTACTTCTGCTCCGGCTGCATACGCTTTCGCCATATTTTCGCCGAAGTACCGCAGCCTTACATTGTCAATGTCATAAGGCACTACATCGCTCATTCCTTTATAATATAGTTCTGTTGTAATTCTCCCAGGCCTTTGAAGCAGTTTTAAATTATAATCAAATCCGCCGCTTACCTGCCAGCTTTTCTGAGCCTTTAGCCTCTTATTGATAGTTCCATCGTAACGTCGTAGTTCCCGGTAAAAAGGAGGCTGGTCATAAATACCTGCCGAGCCACGAAAAACAATATCTTTTTGCCAGTTCTTTGGTTTAAAAGAAATGCCTGCACGGGGAGATAACAGGAGCTCGTTGTTCAAAGTATTGAAATTGTACCGCAAACCCAACTGCAAAGTAATAGCGGAAGAATCTCGTAATTGAATATTATCCTGAACGAAACCGCTGAAACGGTCGATGGTTAAATTGCCTTTATTCTTTAGTACTTTGTTTAACTGCAAAAGGTTAGGCGTGTACGGAAGTGAGTAACCGGCGGAATCGTTATACTCCCATTCATTTAGTTTGTCATCTATCTTTTGCCTTTCGATGCTGTTGCCGAATTGTATAAAATGTTTACCCTGGTCAATACTACCTTTTAGGGAAGCATTGTATACCTGGATGTTCAACTGGTTTCTCGAAAAGTTTTGATAAACACCTGCACCAAGTGGATTTACGATAAGCCCATAAGTTGGCTTGCTCTTATCAAAGCTTCTCTCTCCAAAAAGATATGCGCCGGTTATATCAATGTTTTCTGCTTCATCGTTTTCAAAGCGGCTAAGCATGCCTTTTAGCTTCCAGTTTTTTCGGGGTTGCCAAGTTGAAGAGATGCCAACCATGTTTGTTTGATAAGCATCTTTTTCCTGGCCCTCAAACGCAATGTCAACAGCGATATTTTGTGTAAAAAAAGGTGAAAAGACGGCAGAAGACAATTTGCTTTCCTCCGGAAACAACGCAAATTTGCTCTTTGAGATATTAGCCAGCACTTCAAAAAGCCATTTGTTATTAGGCTGGTAGGTTACCAGGCCCTGTACATCTGAAGATGAAGGAATGTAATTACCTTTTGTTTCCTGGCTGCTGACCAAATTTCGGTTACTCCGGTTTCTAAAACCAACCAGGTAGGTAACCGTGTTATTTTTGCTTGTCCCTTCCAGGTGCAAACCCTGCTCAAGCAAACCAATGTAAGCGGAGCCGACAAACTTTATTGGTCTTTTATAAGTAATGTCGAGCACGCTGCTCATTTTATCGCCATACTTCGCCTGGAAACCGCCGTTGTAAAATTTTACATTTTCCGTCATCTCCGGATTTATGAAACTCAAGCCTTCCTGTTGTCCGCTGCGCACCAGGTATGGGCGAA
This sequence comes from Chitinophagales bacterium, assembly GCA_038199395.1. Lineage (GTDB taxonomy): Bacteria > Bacteroidota > Bacteroidia > Chitinophagales > Chitinophagaceae > Segetibacter. Next base: position 2,902 of record JBBPZJ010000112.1, on the reverse strand, counting down.
ATACTTCAAAGTCATTTACATAAATAAGGTTCTCATCATAACTGCCGCCTCTCACATTGTATTGGCTCGTCAGTTCATTGTTGCTTCCTGTAAAAATTTTTATCAGGCTCTCGATATTTCCGAGGGGTGAAGGGTTTAGCATGGCCACGCCAGGGTCTATATTTATTCTTCCCGCTTCAGTTCGTGCCCGGTTATCTTTTACCGTAACGCCTTGCAAAACATTTTGCTGCGTTAGCAGTTGTACTGTGATTATTTCATTCTCGCCTTCTGATAAGTTGAAGTTGCGTTGAACGGTTTTATAACCTGTATGGGAGAAAACAAGTGCAAACGGCCTTCCGGCAGTAACCTTTATTGAAAATTTACCTGAATCATTGGTAGTCGTTCCGTTTTCTTTGCCTAAGATGCTAACGTTGACGTGAAAAACAGGTTTTTCATTTTCGTCAATTACCCCACCTGAAATCATCGCATTCTTATTTTGACTTAGAGCCGAAAAGGTAAAGCCAATCAGAAGAAGTAACAGTTGGGTAGGTTTCATTATTTCTTGCTCGTTAAGAGAGGTTGAAGATACAATATGCTTTCAATTTCGCCGGTTTTGCAGCTTTTCGAAGGGCAAATTTTTCTTGTTCTGGAAAAAAGGAATTACATATTGACTGAATAACACGAGCCGTTTGAAGGAAGACTTTCCAGCACGTTTCTGTGAGAGGCTCGGGCTGAAATGCCCTTGCCTGCTCGACTGTTCTTTCGTAGCTTATGTGCCTGGCTAAGGGACCCCGGCATTCTTGCAGTGCTTCTGATCATAACTCTGTTAGCTCAACTCTTCATAAGACAATATACTTATATTTTCTGCTGACTTTCCGATAGTACAACATGCCGGGGTCCATGCTAACCCACAAAGCCTTGGCGGAGACCCCAGCAGTACAAGGAATAACCTGCTATTTCTCTTTCCCGTTCTACTAATTCTTCTTATTTGAAATCCATAGTGTCCTAAATAATTATGCTGATAATGATGTATCTAAAAAACTGCAACACAAAGATTGAAAACATAAAAAGCAGGTGCAATACACCTTTTAGTGTGTTTTTCATATATATCAAAAGGTGTAGAGAGAAAAGTTTTTTAAACCAAAATAAACCATTGGCAACAATACCAACGGCGTTAAAAAAATACTCTATTATTAGCTCTGTATTATTCAATAGCTAATCCAGCCTTCTAATGAAATGGTATCTGAAGTTGCGCCATTTATAACGCTGCCCGTTAACGTACCCCTTGCATCGGCAAACCTACCGGTACCCCCGGTGATGGTAGCGGTTAGTGTTGCTGAAGTAGCACTATTCGCCTTCCCCGGAACATTCATGACAATTTGATCACCATTGGCAGCAGTGAGCGTGAAGATGGCTATAGACAAATCGGGTTGCGGGCCAAAAACATCAATTGTTACGTTTGCTTTAAACGTCGTTTTCCCCATGTGTGAGGCTTCACCTGTTCCGGTGGCAAGAATGATGAGCGGAGTGCCAGGCGCAGGTGCCTGTATCACCTGTTGTGTTGCCGTAAAATTAGCTTTGAAAGGAACTGTTTTTTTGTCTTTGTTTTGCTTTTGAAAACTACTTAGCAAATCTGATGATGGGGAGTTGTAATCACGTAATTCCTTTTTGCAACTACTGAAAAGTAACACAGTGCCCGCCAACAAGAGAAGGAAGGAATACTTGGCGAATGCTTTTCGTGAACTGACTGAGTGATGGAGAGGAGAACGCAGAACTAAGGATTTGATGGCGGTTAATGCTTGTTTCATAATTGTAATATTTAATGGTTAAAAAAAAGGTTTTTTCTAAAATGGGAATAATAATATTCTTTATAAAAACATCAGAAACATAAACGGGAGCTGGCAACTTTTAATTGGAATTTTTCATATTCCATCGTGCTCACCCATAAATTAATTTGTATCTATGTTTTCAAGTACTTCTAAAAGATATACAATTTGAAACTTTTTCATTTTTCATAATTCCGTCACCTTTAGCAACTTTATCAATTCGTGTGTATCTTTAGCTTTGAGCTTAATCCTCATATTGCTGATGTGTGCTGCAAGATGTTTGAGGCTCAAACTGATTTTTTGTGAGACCATTTTCAATGAAAAGTCTTTTAGCAGATAACCCGCTATTTCTCTTTCCCGTTCTACTAATTCTTCCTGTTTGAATCCCATAGTATCCTAAAATAAATATGCTGATAAGGGAACATCTTTAAATCTGCAACATAAAGATTGAAAATATAAATTACAAATGCAATACACCTTTTGGTGTAGAAAGAAAAAGAGTAAGCGGAATTAGGTTTCAAAGTTGTCTTGCTTTTATTGATTGTATCAGGTCTTCTATGTTTTCAGCGTTTAGCTTTTGCATCATATTTCTGATATGAGCTTTGATTATTATTTTATTTACTCCTAATTGATCAGCAATTTGCCGTAGCGAAAAATGCTGCAATAAATAAGGGGCTATTTCTATTTCCCGCTCTACTAGTTCTTCCTGTTTGAATTCCATGATGATTCGGAATTAGGGCTGATGCGGAAACTTCTTTAAAGGCTACGACGTATAAACAAAAAACATAAAAGCAATGTAAAATACACCTCCGCACGTCTTATATATCTTTCTGGTATAGAAGAGGGCAAAAAAGCCGTTGGCGACAGCACCAACGGCGGAAATAAAAGTACGATTTTTAAAAGGCTTGCTTTATCTAATAGCTAACAGTACCATTAACCGTATAATCGCCTGAATTTGGAAGACTCTGAACTTCAAAGGTCCCTGTTGCTTCTGCAAACCTTCCGGTACCTCCCATAATGGTAAATTCAGCAGTTACTTGAGCCATGCCGTTACTTAGAAAGTGAACTGTTCCGCTATGTGTTGCATGTATTTCATC
>JBBPZJ010000111.1:0-2443 GCA_038199395.1 Chitinophagales bacterium | reverse complement strand
TTGCAGTAAACCCTTCCGAAGCGATGAGTGTTTTGCCTTCAGGCCAACCAATAACATTACTAAATTTTGTTGCGCTTTCGCTTGCATAAGGGGCAGGCAAGTTTACCTGTTGTCCCTGTGATGTTTCAACAGATGCTTCCTTACCTGCATTTTGTTCTTTTTTTGATGGTTCGTTTTTACAGCTTATAAAAACAAGACTTAAAATAATAGACGATGTGATATGTTTATTGAACATTGTAATAGATTTGTTTTGTTTATACAAAACACATACCTCAACAATTATGTCTAAAACGTCTTTCAATTTTTATTTTACGAATAATTTTTAATCCAATTCTAAAAATCGGATAAGTTCAAGTACATATGCAAAAGGCAAAGAACATTTAAAGAGGCTGGGGAGTACATATATTGCGATGCTCTTGATTCTAATAACAAAATAATATTTGTGGTGGAAGGTGGTATAAACAAAATAGCTCCGTCTATAGGAGCTATTGCCATAGGTAAATTATTTTTCCGCTTGACTATCCCTTCCTAATCACACCACAACCAATTCTTGATCCTGCATTTCCTGTAGGCTGGGTTTTATAATCATCAACACCGCCGTGAACAATAACTGCTTTACCTAAAATGTTTTTTGTTGAATCTGTACCGGTGAGTGTCCAAAGTTCAGTTTCTATTTCAATCTTTCCTTTGCCATCTTTATCAAGCTCTACGTTGCCGATGTCACCACGATGAAAACTATCACCACCCCATTTGCCGTGGTTTACTTTGGTAGGGTTCCAATGCCCGTGAGCTTCCTTACCCATATCGCCGCAACTTCCATGTTCGTGTAAGTGTACGGCCACACTTTGATTTGCCTTTTTGGGTACTGTTATTTCAAGGGTCATTTTTACTTTGCCATTCTCTTCATTAAAGAGGGCATTTCCTGTAACTGTTGTATCTGGCTGGGTGCCGGTTAAGTCTGCAACAGCAGTTGTGCTACCAGCCGTACCTTCATTTACACTTTCATTAGTTGTTGAAGTAGTTGCAGTGTCACTTCCAGTTGTTGTTTTAGTTTCGTTGTTACCGCAGGCAACAAATGCAAATGTTGAAAAAGCAATGACTGCAATCGGTAAAGTTTTAAAGAAAGTTTTCGAATTAATCATAAAAGTGGTTTTTTTAATTACTTGTAAAATTAAAGTTCTTTTTACAACAAACAGAAATTCTACTTTGTTTATTACGCCTATCGTTTTGTGTTGGTAACGATGCATGCGAGTGCCAGTTCCAGACAAGTTTGGCAGAGCGAAATCATTATTGGTGTTTGGGTGTGCAATTTGTGATGCTGCTAAAACAAGTATCGGCACAGGCCATCAAAGAACTAATGAGGACACGATGGAGTACGCAGAGTTTAGAATGGTCTGCAGAGAAGCTAATGAAATAGAACTTCATACTTTGGCAGCATCTGTACTTAAAGGCATGTTCGAGACTTCGGATTTACTTGTCTGAACAGTATACGCTGAATTGTACTTCGTTTGTTACTGTTAGTTCGTTGACAATTCTTTTATTATTGCTAAATCAACCAAACTTATTTTCACCTGTTATTGCACAGCAAAAGAAGTTGAATGACATTTTGTATAAAACCTGAGGTTCATCGTGTTTCAATTTATATTTGGAAAGCTAATTATTAAAAATTTTGTAGAAATAAGATGATTAAAAAGGACGAATTACCTCCCGCTTTTTTAAATGCTGGAGGTCAAATGGGCGAACGTATTAGATTAAAGGACTGGAATAATACAGCGGTTGGAACTCCTCAAAGCTGGCCTCAAAGTCTGCGTACATCAATCAATATTTTACTCAACTCGCAATTTCCCATGTTTGTTTGGTGGGGGAAAGACCTTGTGACCTTTTATAACGATTCTTACATACCTGTAGCTGGCGAAAAACACCCCGATCTGCTAGGTAAATCAGGTAAAGAAGGATGGGCAGAAATATGGTCAGAACTTGGACCGTTAGTTGAAAAAGTGTTCCGGGGCACGTCAACCTGGTCAGAAGATTTGTTGTTGAATATGAACCGGCACGGATACATTGAGGAGACCTATTTTACTTTCTCGTATAGTCCGATATTTAACGACTTTGGCAGTGTCGAAGGACTTTTTTGTGCTTGTATAGAAACGACAGAAAAGGTGCTGGCAACCAGAAGGATCGAGGAAAGTGAAAGAAATCTGCGTAATACAATTCTGCAATCGCCTGTAGCTATGTGTATTCTTAGGGGCACTTCGTTTGTGGTCGAAATTGCTAACGTAAGCATGTTTGAACTTTGGGGACGTGCTGCTGAGAAGATGTTGCAAAAGCCCATTTTTGATGGCTTGCCTGAAGCAAGGAAACAAGGACTGGAAGAAATACTCATAAATGTTTACCAGACCGGAGAAGAGTTTCTTGGGTATGAAAGACCGGTCATATTACCAAG
>JBBPZJ010000110.1:0-8819 GCA_038199395.1 Chitinophagales bacterium | reverse complement strand
TGTATTAGGAATCATCATTCCCATGCCTAATCCTGACAACATCATGGCAACAACGACTAAGAGGTAGGAGTTGGACACGGATATGCAAATAAAGCCGATAGCCATTAAGAAGTAACCTAGCGAGAAAACAGAAAGAAAACTTAGGCGGCCTTTTATTTTCGAATACGAAAAGGAAGAAACAGCAGAAAATGCGGTACTCATTGCAATAGCGGCGCCTATCAACGAATTTTTCTCCACTCCAATCGCTTTAAGATGAAAGGGTATCTGCACAGGTATAAAAAAAAATATGATCCACATCAGCATTGTATTTAAAAAAAGCAGCCAGATTATCTGCGGAGATCTCGCATGTTGATCTGAATGATTTGTTTTCTCTACAAGTGCAGGCTCTTTTAAAAACATTATAGCAAGCGGAAGCACCAAAAGAGAAAACAAGTAAATAAGGAAAGGATACCGCCAGCCTATATCTGCCAGGATACCACCCAACCCTATAAATAAAATTCCACCAAGTGACATAAATGCTATTTGCAAGCCTACAAATTTTTGTCGCTCCACACCTTCAAAATAATCTGCTATAAGTGTAATGACAATCGTCATTGACATACCTACAGATACTCCCAGAACAGCTCGCGAAAGCAGAAGGTAAAAGAGATTATCAAGAAAATAACCACTCGATCCTGATACCGCATACAGTACAAGCGCAGACCACAATATCTTTAACCTGCCATGTTGGTCAATCAGACGGCCGACAATAGGGGAGCAGATAGCGATCATTAAAGCTGGAAGTGTCAACACAAGCTTAACTAAAAAGTCTGCATTTTTTACATCAGAGAATGCTTTGGTCATTTGAGGAAGTGCCGGCGATATGGTAATAACAGACATAATTGTCAGGCTACTGACAAGGAGAAGTGTGAGCTTTAATTTCCAGTTATTTGTGTCCATAATTTTCACTTCTTTTCTTAACGGTAAAAGTCAATTTTAATTCGGTGGGCTGAGCAGGCGATTTTCCTTTAAGATAACTATTTTAAAAATAATTGTTGCTATTAGTCGCTCATTATTTTATTTACTGTTATTTAAATTTTGAACTGCCCCGTGAATAAATTAACTTGTTAACCTTACTATTAAAATAAGTTGTAGCCGCGCTGTTGCATTTTTTAGTCCTGGTTAAAATATAAACATCTTTCACTGCTTATCAGGCAGTAGCTGATATATAGGGCTACAAGGAGCAACAGATTATGAGCTGTTTGAAAGAGAATGACCAACCGTTTGATGATAAAAAACAGAAATTTCATAATTATAATTATTTGCTGGTTTTTGTTTTCTTTTCAAAAACAGACAAAAGAGAAAAGACCCAATATAGTTTTAATCGTGGCCGATGATCTAGGATACTCTGATCTTGGCTGTTTCGGAAGTGAAATCTCTACCCCCAATATTGACGCACTTGCAAAGCAAGGTCAGATTTTTACTAATTTTTATACAGCAGCTACCTGTTCTCCTTCAAGGGCGATGTTACTGAGCGGAACGGATAATCATATAGCAGGCCTGGGAAATATGGCAGAGCAAATTCCTTACTTCCACCAGCAAGTGGGCCAACCGGGGTACGAAGGTTATCTTAATGAAAAAGTAGTATGCATTGCACAATTAATGAAGGATGTCGGCTATCACACATACATTTCAGGTAAGTGGCATCTTGGGCTTACAGCAGAGCAAAGCCCTACTGCAAAAGGGTTTGAACGTTCGTTTGCATTACTGGATGCTGCGGCAAATCATTTTATTCCCAACGTACGTGAAAATCCTTTTTGGGAAGACGGTCATTTTACAAATTATCCTAACGGACAGTATTCAAGTGACGTTTATACTGACAAGTCGATACGTTTTATTCAGCAAGATCACGGGGATGAAAAACCTTTTTTTCTTTATGCAGCTTACACTTCTCCCCATTGGCCTTTGCAAGCTCCTCCCGCTTATATTGAAAAATATCATGGGGTATATGACATCGGGTATGATAGCCTGAGATCATTACGGTTTCAATCTTTAAAAAAGAAAGGTATTACTGCCCAAGATGTAATCTTGCCTGATCTTCCTGCTGTAAAAGGTAGTTTGTATAACATCACCAGGAATCCGTTGAAACGGTGGAAATCTTTAAGTAAAAGTGAACAGGACACTGAAGCAAGAAAAATGGAAATTTATGCAGCAATGATTGATAATCTCGATTACAATATTGGCCGCCTTATTCAACATTTAAAAAACATCGGAGAATATGAAAACACGCTTTTTGTTTTTTTCTCCGACAATGGCCCCGATGTTTTTGAGTCAAATGCAACGCCTGATGCATCAAACCCGTTTCCTTACATGGGTACTGCAAATTCTTTTATTGCTTACGGACCTCAATGGGCCCATGCGTGCAGCGCTGTAAATAGCTTTTATAAAGGCTATAGTGCTGAGGGAGGTATTCATAGCCCCATGATAATAAAAATGCCATTTCAAAAAGAGGGTTCCGGAATAGTAACAGCTTTTACTACTATTATGGATTTAGCCCCCACATTTCTTGACTTAGCAGGAGGCAGCTATCACTCAACTTACAAAGGACGAAATGTTACCCCTTACAAAGGAGTATCATTCCTACCGTTTTTAAATAATAAAACAAAGTATGTTCACAAAGAGGACTATGTTATGGGATGGGAACTATTTGGCAGATGTGCAGTTCGTAAAGGAAAATGGAAAATAACAAAAATAGAACCTCCGTTCGGTAAAGGTATTTTCGAACTTTTCGACATGGAAAAAGACCCTACCGAATCGCACGACCTGGCAAAGCAATTTCCTGATAAATACGAAGAATTGATGAAACAATGGAAATTATATGTAAAAGACAACGGGGTGATATTAGTAAATCAATAACATCTACAACGGGAATTGTTGGAATGATGTAAACACGTATGAGCTTGTTGCCCGCTTAGATGATAACTTGAAACCTTCTATTCTCGTTAGAAGGTGTTATGCGAGAAGTTTACTGAATATGGAAATCATCCGATTCGATTGCAAATACACTAATTTTGGCAGACGCACTTTTAAAACTGATTGTAAGGCGTTGATATTTCTTTACCAGCTATTTTACGCCAATGGATAGAACTAAAAGAAAAAGCCTCGTAAATCATAGACTTACAAGGCTCCTGTTTCTTATCTGTGGTGTGAGCCGGGATCGAACCGGCGACACAAGGATTTTCAGTCCTTTGCTCTACCGACTGAGCTACCGCACCATCCTATTCCTTATCTGATCGAGGAATTAATTCTCTTTCGGGATGCAAATATAAGTTCTTATTTAAAATGTCAAAATTAAAAGTATAAAATACTAAAAAATAGGGTCAAAAACTTCGTCTTTCAAAATCGTTAAAGGGTTAAAATTCGCAATTTTTCGGAGTTCTTGCAAAAGGAATAACATCTCTGATATTGGTCATGCCTGATACAAATTGCACCATTCGCTCAAATCCTAAACCAAAGCCCGCATGAGGTACTGTTCCAAAACGACGGGTATCTAAATAATAACTCATCTCCTCTACAGGTATGTTCATTTCACGCATTCTTTGCTCAAGATATTCCAGTCTTTCTTCCCTTTGCGAACCACCCACTATTTCTCCTATACCGGGAGCTAAAATATCCATTGCAGCCACTGTTTTACCGTCTTCGTTTTGCCGCATGTAAAAGGATTTAATATCTTTGGGGTATCCTGTAACTGTTACCGGCTTTTTAAAATGTTTCTCTACCAGATACCTCTCATGCTCGCTCTGCAAGTCTACTCCCCATTTTACATCATACTTAAATTTCTTCTTTTTATAGGCCGTACTTTCCAATAATATATTGATGGCATCAGTATAAGTAATCCTTTCGAAATTACTATTTAGTACGAATTCTAGTTTTTCAATTAAACTAAGTTCACTTCGTTCGCTCTGTGGCTTTTGTTTCTCTTCTTCTGTTAAACGCTGATCTAAAAACTCAATATCATCCCGATTATTCGTTGTTGCGTATTGTATTAAGTACTTGATAAACTCTTCTGCGAGGTTCATATTGTCTTCTATATCATAAAAAGCCATTTCTGGTTCTATCATCCAAAACTCTGCAAGGTGTCTCGTAGTGTTAGAATTTTCTGCCCTGAAGGTTGGGCCAAATGTATATATTTCACTAAATGCCATTGCCCCCAATTCACCTTCTAATTGCCCGCTTACAGTAAGGTTTGTGCTTTTGCCAAAAAAGTCTTCTTTAAAATTAATGCTTCCATCTTCATTGGTCGGCGGTACATCAAAAGGTAATGTTGTTACCCTGAACATTTCCCCCGCACCTTCGGCATCTGAGGAAGTAATAATAGGTGTATGCAAATAAATAAAACCTTTATCATTAAAAAATTTATGAACAGCAAAAGCAAGCGAATGCCTGATCCGAAAAACGGAGCCAAAAGTGTTTGTACGAAAACGCAAATGTGCAATTTCACGTAAAAATTCAAGACTGTGTTTTTTTGGTTGAAGAGGAAATTTATCAGGGTCAGAATCGCCCAATATTTCCAGTGAAGAAGCTTTTACTTCAACTTTTTGACCTTTTCCCAAAGAAGCAACCACTTGGCCTTCCACTTTTATGGAAGCACCTGTAGTTATTCTTTTTAATGTTGTTTCGTCTAATAAACCTAAGGCTACCACTACCTGTAAATTACTATTAGTACTTCCATCATTTAAAGCTATAAATTGATTGTTTCGAAACGTCCGCACCCATCCCATTACAGTTACTTCCCGGCCTGTTTCTGTTGAAGCTAAAAGATCTTTTACCTTCACTCGTCTATTAAACATATCTGATAATTTGTGAGGCGGCAAAGATAGGGAGTTGCAGGTTTTGTCCCCATATGCTGAGGCAACCATCATTCGGAGTCATGTAATGGCATTTGATAAGTATTCTTCTATTCAGTGTTAAATTTGAAAACAATTTTCTACAATAATTATTCATCAGCAAAACAAACAGCAGAAATATCCGTTGTTAAAATAAAGGAATAACAATTTTAGCTGTAGATTGAATTCCAGGAATAAATCAAAGTACGAAGGCGAGCAGTGCCTGCTGTTTTTATAACAGATTGCTTTTAAGTAAAGTTTTTTATAAAAAAAAACAAAGTTTGCTTTTATTACCATGAATTATTTTGCGTTATATAAAATTTTACCATAAAAGATCAAGACAAAACAATAGTAAGAATTTAGTTGAATTGGCATGAAGTTTATGCTATATTTAGGTAGTTATTACCTGAAGCAAAACTGCTGTTTAAGTCATCAAAATAAAAGCAAATAGAAAATTTTCGAATCAACTAGTTGCTGTAACGATATAAAATGAAGGTTTAATAGCAAGGGTCACCTCAAAAACCAGTATAAATAATGTTCTAAAAAAGCAAAAACACGTTAAATTTCTTCATTTTACAATTTTGTAACGTAAACTTGCATTGAAATTCAAAGCTGACCAGGCACAAACTACTCTTTAGCTAATCAGTTTTTCGGTTTTCCCAATTTTATTTTATTCAAATTTTTTCCTTATTCACCTTGGATGTTTTGAGTTTTAATTATCAAAATTTTTTATGTACGACATAACGCAATTGAACGATATGCTTGTTCCTGAATTGAAGGACATAGCAGATCAACTTAGCATTCCCCATGCTCAAAAAACAGACAAACAAGTCCTTATTTATAGCATTTTAGATCGACAGGCAGTTGCTGAAAGCGGAGAAAAAAATGCAGCACCTGAGAGAAGCAGACGCAAAAGAATAGCAAAAGCTAACACACCAAACGAATCGTCGCAGGCAGAAGTGATCACCGCACCTGATATACAACAGCAGCCAAATGCTGAGGTAGACGCACCGCAGGCAAAAAAAGAAAGCTTTAAAAACGCAGGTCCCAAGCGAGCACGCAAACCAAAGTCTTCCAAAGAAGAAACTAATACTCCGTCAAGACAAGACTCAGTAAATATTGATGACAGACCTTTAGAGAAAGACGAGAATGAAAATGAGAATAATGTCGTCGAAAACGCTGAAGGTTCACAAGATGCCTCAATGCTTGATGAAGCTCCGGCTGCTCCAGCACACCAACCTCAACACAGGTATCCTCAGCAAAACCAAAGAAGAGAACAGACATTTAACATTGAATTTGACGGTGTAATTCAGGGTGAGGGTGTACTGGAGATGATGCCTGATGGATACGGATTTCTTCGTTCATCTGATTACAACTATTTATCTTCTCCTGATGACGTTTATGTTTCTCCGTCGCAAATAAAATTATTTGGTCTTAAAACCGGTGATACTGTTTTTGGAGCTGTGCGTCCACCAAAAGAAGGTGAAAAATATTTTGCTCTTTTGAAAGTGGAAACTATTAATGGCAAAGGGCCTGAAGAAGTAAGAGACCGGGTTCCATTCGATTACCTTACACCGCTTTTTCCTTATGAAAAATTAAATTTATTTACCAGTCCGAGTAACTTTAGTACCCGTATTATAGATCTTTTTACACCGATAGGTAAAGGGCAACGCGGATTGATCGTAGCGCAACCAAAGGTTGGTAAAACTGTTTTACTAAAAGAAGTTGCCAACGCAATCGCAGCTAATCACCCTGAGTGTTATTTAATGGTTGTGTTGATAGATGAACGTCCTGAAGAGGTTACCGATATGGAACGTAGCGTAAGGGCAGAAGTGATTGCATCTACTTTTGATGAACCTGCGGAAAAGCATGTAAAAGTTTCAAGCATCGCTTTACAAAAAGCCAAGCGCCTTGTTGAGTGTGGCCACGATGTAGTAATATTATTAGATAGTATTACCCGTTTGGCAAGAGCTCACAACACTGTAGCTCCATCCAGCGGCAAAGTATTAAGCGGTGGTGTAGAGGCAAACGCAATGCAAAAACCAAAACAGTTTTTTGGTGCGGCCAGAAAAATCGAACATGGAGGATCTTTAACCATTTTAGCTACTGCGCTGATAGAAACAGGATCTAAAATGGATGAGGTTATTTTTGAAGAGTTTAAGGGAACCGGTAATATGGAGCTTCAATTGGATCGGCGTTTGGCTAACAGACGCATTTTCCCAGCTATTGACCTCGTCTCTTCATCTACACGTCGTGACGATTTATTACTCGACAGAGAAACATTGCAACGTATGAATATTCTTCGATTGTACATCAATGACATGAATACAGAAGAGTCAATGAATGAGTTGTTAAGAAGGATGAGGGGAACTAAAGATAACACTGAGTTTTTAGCAAGCATGAACGGCTAACACCTTCTCCTTTACTATAGTTAAAAGGTCACTTATAAGAGTGGCTTTTTTTATGTAGGTAATTATGACTGCGTAATGTTGTTTTAAATGCACCTTTAATTGTCACAACGATTAATATCGACCTTATTCGTATTCTCCCCAAGCATTACAGGTACTAGAAAAAAGGTTTAAAGACGCTTTTCTAAAATTGTTTCTTGAAACAAAGAGTGTAGTCATTTTTTATATGACTGTATGCAACAGCGCTAATATGGGTTTATTACAAAATCGATTTTAGAAATAGTGAGATTTTGGGTATTCTTTTGTAAAAACAAATGCCTGCCGGAACTTCTTTCACCTTCTTAAAACAGCCTTTTACCGATAAACCAAAATTATAATTTAGGACTCTAAACTTTTTATCGCTTACTCCAGTTACCCTATAATTTCTGCTTTATCTTTATTCTTCTATAAAATGTCAACTTATAAGATGAAGTATGCTTTTCTTTCCATTGTGCTTTTAAATATTTTAGTTTTTTCTTGTAAGGGTAAAAAGGAAGAGTCAAAAAAAAACCTGGCGGCGGCTCCTCCACCTATAGTTGATGTAATTATTGCGAGCGAACAAACCATTCCCAACACCATTGAAGCAAATGGCACCGTAGTTGCCGGCGAATTTGTAGAAGTAAGGCCTGAAATAAGTGGTCGTTTAACCTATTTAAATGTAGCGGAAGGTTCACGTATTGCACAAGGCAGTGTAATTGCAAAAATAAATGATGCTGACCTGAGAGCACAATTAAACAAAGTTAAGGTGCAGTTAGAGCTGGCAGAGATTACTGTAGCACGTTACCAGAAGCTATTAGAAATACAGGGTATTAACAGGGCAGATTATGATGTAGCATTAAACCAGGTAAATAGTTTAAAAGCAGATATAGGTATCATTCAGGCAAATTTGGCAAAAACTGTTGTTCGTTCTCCGTTTTCTGGTGTTGTAGGTTTACGGCAGGTAAGTAATGGCGCATATGTTAGCCCTACAACTGTAATCGCAACGTTACAGCAGATGGGGAAAATAAGGATCGATTTTACTTTACCCGAAAATTATGCAAACTTACTAAAACGGGGAAGCTCTGTAAATGTTGAAACAGATGCAAATGGCGGGGCAAAACGCAGGGCTACCGTAATAGCGATTGAACCTCAAATTAGTACTACCACAAGAAATGTTATAGTAAGAGCGAGGCTGCTTGAAACAGCGAATGTAAATCCCGGCAGTTTTGCAAAAGTATACGTCGACGCCGGCGAAGAGAATGGGATGATGATACCTGCTAATGCAATAATACCCGATGCAAGGGCGAAACAGGTGGTGATAGTGAAAAAAGGAAAAGCAAAATTTGTAGATATAGTTACTGGTGTGCGCCAGGTAGGGGCGGTACAGGTTACTAGTGGTATAAATGCGGGAGACAGTGTGGTTATAAGCGGTGTGCTGTTTGCCCGTCCTAATGCTGCTGTTAAAGTGAGAAGCGTAAAAAAACTGGAAGATGTTATTAAGTAGCGCCATCTGCAATTGATGCATTTG
>JBBPZJ010000109.1:0-3453 GCA_038199395.1 Chitinophagales bacterium | reverse complement strand
GTTACACCTTTTATTGGAGGTGGTTTTGGTTCAAAAGGTGGACAATGGGCCAACCTGGTGATAGCTGCTATTGCAGCAAAAGCTGTTAATCGTCCGGTTAAGTTAGCTCTTGCACGGCAGCAAATGTTTAACTCAGTGGGGTTACGACAACGGAACCTACAGAAGATGAGGCTTGCTGCAACAAAGGATGGAAAGTTAACTGCTCTCGCTCACGAGACAACAACCCATTGTGCAATCAATAATGAGTTTGTTGAACCTTGTGGCGATTGTTCAAAAGTGTTATACGATACACCTAACTCTCTTATCTCGTACCGGGTTGTTCCTTTAAACATAATCCTACCTACTTACACCCGTGGTCCCGGAAAGGCTACCGGTAGTTTTGCTTTGGAGTCGGCAATGGATGAGCTTGCATATCAATTGAAGATGGATCCAATAGAGTTTCGAATAAAGAACGAACCTGCAAAAGATCCGTCGAATGGTAAACCATTTTCGTCAAAAACGACCGTGCAATGTTTACAGGAAGGGGCAAAAGCTTTTGGTTGGGAGAAGCGAAAATTGGAGCCACGGCAATATGAGCAAGGTGAGTATCTGATTGGTTACGGTGTTGCTTGCGGCAGTTATCCTGCAAGGCAAAATAGCTCCTCTGCAATGGTTAAGTTAGCAAGACAAGGCAACGAAGTAAAAGCAATAATAGAACTGGCTGCTTCCGATTTAGGAACCGGGTCAAATACCATTATAGCACAAACAGCCGCTGATGCATTAGGATTACCCGTAAATAAGATAACAGTTAAGATTGGCGACTCTCTATTGCCACCTGCTGCAGGTTCGGTTGGCTCTGTTGGTGCGGCAAGTTTTTCAAATGCGGTTAATGATGCATGCTTAAAAATTACAGATGAGTTAATGGCTAAAACAACCAAACAGTTTTTTGTAAGACCAACAGCCGCCCAATTAATGATTTCTGAAAAAATAGGGGAGTACCAGGCAATGGCAGACTCTAAAGCGCCTGAGGATGCAGGTAATTATTCGTCACACAGTTTTAATGCAAACTTTGCTGAAGTATGGGTAAATAAATATACCGGCATGGTAAGAGTGCATCGCATACTTGCAGTTACAGGTGCGGGTAAAATTTTAAATCCAAAAACTGCCCGTTCTCAAATCATTGGCGGATGTGTATGGGGTATAGGAATGGCACTTCACGAAGAGTCTGTAATTGATCCCCGTTACGGTAATTTCGTTACAAGATCATTAGCCGATTACCATGTTCCGTCCAACCTTGATATTGGCACAATTGAAACCATCTTTATTGATGAAAAAGATACAAAGCCAAATAAGTTAGGCGTAAAAGGTATTGGCGAGGTAGGCATAGTAGGCGTAGCCGGCGCAGTTGCGAATGCAATTTTCAACGCTACAGGTAAACGTGTTCGTAATTTGCCTATTACGCCGGATAAATTGTTGTAGGATGGTCTTTTGACTAAGTTAGCCAACAGTTTTAAATAAACAATTTTAGTTACGCTGCGAACGAATAATTGCTGTAATGGTAATTGTTCTTTTTTTATGTTACCAGCTATAGTTCCTTGATTTGACATTGTTGTGTCCTCACTTGTACTTTCTGCTCCTTACGCACCAAATCCTAAAACCTACCCTCTTTATCTGTAAATTGCCCAAAAAGTATAATTACAGCAACGGAATATGCCAACACTACACTGGATTGGGAAAGACAAAGTCATAAATCACCACATGGATGTACCATTTAAGGTACTGGAGCACAGCTATGGCTTCGACAATGGCAACCAAATAACCGAAGAAACAGGTAGCGGCAACAAAATAATACACGGTGACAACCTCGAAGCCTTAAAATCACTTTTACCGGAATACGAAGGAAAAATAAAATGCATCTACATAGACCCACCTTATAATACCGGAAACGAGAACTGGGTTTACAATGACAATGTGAGCGACCCGAAAATAAAGAAATGGCTGGGGCAAGTGGTGGGTAAAGAGAGTGATGATTTAAGCCGCCACGACAAATGGCTTTGCATGATGTATCCTCGACTTAAACTCCTGCATAAGTTACTTTCTGATGATGGAGCTATTTTCATTTCAATTGATGATAATGAGCAGGCAAGCCTAAAAATTATATGCGACGAAATATTTGGGGTAGGTAATTTCGTTACTTCTGCTGTATGGCAAAAGTCAAAGAAGGGTGATGCAAAACTCATTTCTGTTACCCATGAATATATTGTTGTATATACAAAAAATAAAAGTGACTGTATTCAATCAGGCTTATGGAGAAAAAAGAAAGATGGGGCAGATACAGTATTAGCAAAATATGAAGAACTAAAGCAACTGCACCAGGGCGACCACGAAACAATATCAAAAGAAATAGCGAAGTGGTTTAATTCTTTGTCGAAAGATGCAGTTGAAAGAAATCACAAACATTACAAATTCTCCGATAATAGAGGGCTTTATTTTCCAGATAATTTTGCTGGACCTAATGATGGCAGGTTATCAAGACCTCGCTATGACATAATACATCCTGTAACACAAAAGCCATGCAAAAAGCCTTCTACTGGATGGAGGTGGGAAGAAACAAAGACATTAGATGCTATTGCACAAAATCCACCAAGAATACACTTTGGAAAAGATGAAACGACTATTCCATGCAGGAAAAGTTATTTGTTTGAAATTGATAACGAGCCCTTAATGTCGGTCTTTTATCGTGACGGCAGAGCAGCAAGTAAATTGGTTGATGAAATATTAGGTAAGAAGTCGTTTGATTTTCCAAAAGACCAAGAGATTTTGCAAGAATGGCTTGGTGCAGTTACAAAAGACAATGATATAATACTTGACAGCTTCGCAGGGAGCGGTACAACTGCACATGCGGTTTTACAATTAAATAAAATGCGAGGGACTAAACTTAAGTTCTTGCTCATAGAATTAGAGGACTATGCCCTCTCAAAGACAGTATCTCGTGTAAACAAAGTTATACAAGGCTATAACCAGAAAGAAGGAACAGGTGGAAGTTTTGACTTTTATGAGTTAGGTCAACCAATGTTTCTTAATGATGGTAACTTAAATGAATTAGTAGGTACAGAAAGAATAAGGAAATACGTCTACTACACAGAAACTAAAACACCACTCACAGCCGCTGAACATTCCGACAGTGCGTACTTCCTAAACAAGCACAACGATACAGCTTACTATTTCTACTACGAACAGGATGACATAACAACCTTGGACAAGCATTTTTTAAGTACCATAAAAACCAAAGCAGAGCAGTTTGTTATTTACGCCGACAACTGTTTGCTTACAAAAGCACACATGACCAAGCACCACATCATTTTCAAAAAAATACCAAGAGACATAACCAGATTTTAAAGCATGGAGCTAAAGCCATACCAACAGCAAGTTATCAACGACCTCACTTTATTCCTTGAACATGTTCAGGAAACT
>JBBPZJ010000108.1:0-7838 GCA_038199395.1 Chitinophagales bacterium | reverse complement strand
TATGGTGGAGAATCTGGTCCTTTGGGATGGCAGCTTGCGTTTCCATTTTTGCAGAAAAAACTCTATGAATTTTATGGCGACAAGCGCATCATTGAAGAGAATTATTCGGGAATACAAAGGCAGATGGAGTTTCTGAAATCAAAGGAAGTAGGCGGCTTGTTTCATTGGGATATAAGTGATCATGAAGCACTTGATCCAAGACCTGAAGCTTTTTCGGCTGCAGCCTTTTATTATCATCATGCTTTGTTTGCGTCAGAGTTTGCAGGAATTCTAGGGAAAAAAGAAGATTCTGCGAAGTATGCTGTTTGGTCAAATAAAATCAAAGATGCGATCGTAAAAAAGTATCTCGTTCCTAATACCGGCAGGTTTGACAATGCAACACAGTCCGCCCAGTTGTTTGCGCTCAACTATAATTTCTCCCCTGAAAGAGATGCAAGCATGAAAGTGTTAATGGATGAATATGCACGCCATAACTGGCACCTGTCCACAGGCATCTTCGGTACCAAGATGATGTTTGATGTGATGCGTAAAACCAATCAGAATGACATTGCTTATAAAGTAGCGAATCAAAGGACTTTTCCTGGCTGGGGAAATATGCTGGAGAATGGCGCTACAACCCTTTGGGAGTCGTGGAAGAAGCCGGACAACGCCACTACATTAAACCACCCCATGTTTGGTTCCATTAGCGAATGGTTTTACCGTTCTTTATTAGGGATTAATGCAGCAGCGCCGGGCTTTGAAAAAATTCTTATAAAACCACAACCAGCAGGAGATCTTACGTGGGCTAAAGGGACCTATCAATCAGTTCGTGGAGAAATTGCAAGCGACTGGAAAAAAGACGGGAACAGTTTTACCTTACATGTTTCCATCCCTGCCAATACCGCGGCAGAAGTTTGGATTCCTGCAAAAGAAACAAGTGCCTTATCAGAAAGCGGAAAATCAATAAGTACCATCGAGGGAGCTAAATTGGTTGGCTATAAAGATGGGTATGCAATTGTCGAAATTGGTTCAGGACATTACACTTTTCTGTCGAAGATTTGAGCCGGTTTGTAAAAATGTTTTAGCCTGCTACGTTTCTACATTCCAAGTTTAACGGCTGATGCAATAATTTTCATTTGGTTCACCATCTTCAAACTTTAATTAACTGAATGTTTGTAAACCTTATGCTTTATATCTTTTAAACTACTGGCCAGCCGAACAAGTTAGTAGCTTTGCTGTTGAGTGTGACCTTTTATTGTTGTCAGTATCAGTTCATCTGTCCGGGCCTTTCAAAACGCCAGTTTTTCACGCCTTATTAACTTGTAGCCCTGTTTTAGCGACGACCTTTAGAAAAAAGGTGGGTTAAGCTTTCTATTCGAAAAGAAGTCGAGTGCAAAAAACAATATTATAAGGGTGTGAAAGAATTTGATATGACTTGATTTAAAATTTGCAAACAATAAAGGATTTTTGTAATTTTATAATACTAAAATCACTTAATAGTTATCAGTGAGTTGTTATAGGGTTACTCGTATAAATAGTTGATATAAAATCAGTTATAGAAGGTATTCGAATCTTGTCGTCCCGACAATGATGGTTTCTTTTTCAAAGAAAAGCTCGTAAAACATTGATTTTACGGGCTTTTTTGTTTTTAGGCATATCAATTCTTATCAAATTTCTACAAATAATTAGTGACCAATTCGGTTACCAGAAAGGCCATTTTACTTTTGGTAACCGAATCCTTTGTTACTGCTTGTATCTCAAGGAGTTGTTTAAATAATATTAAAAGTTTTGAAACGTGTTTTCGCCGTTTTTCACCACCTGTTCGGTTACCATTTCAATACTAATCAAACAACAAAAAAAAATTGTAGAAAATGGAAAAGAAAGCAAACACATTTAGCGTCATTTTTCGTCTCAGGAAAGAAAGGTTGAACGAAGAGAAGTTTCCTATTTATGCCCGGATAACTATCGACGGCAAAAGGATCGAACTATCTATGAAACAGAAAATAAAGCTGGAGGACTGGAGTGATCAAAAAGGAATGGCAAAGACAAAAAAGGAAGAATTCAAAGTACTGAATAATTATCTGGAGCAGATGAGATCATCGTTTGTAGAGTGTTACCGGGACATGACTATAAAGAAACAGGTAATCAACATTGATACTTTTAAAAAGGCTTATTATGGAGAAAGTGAAAGTGAAATTACTCTTTGTAAGTTAGTAATTTATCATAACCAGGATATGAAGGATACAATCTTTTGGGGAACCCTAAAAAATTATTTTACAACCCAGAAGTATCTTCAGAAACTTTTGAAGGAACGATTGCGTCTTTCGGATGTTTATCTGAAGGATGTCAACTACAAATTTGTAACAGACTTTGATTATTTTTTAAAATCATTTAAACCCTTAGATCATCAAAAAGCGCTTTCAAATAATGGTGTAATGAAACACATGGAGCGGTTTAGAAAAATGATCAATGTAGCGTTGAAAAATGAGTGGATGGAGAAAGACCCGTTTAAGGCATACAAGCTAAAGTTCACCATGTATGAAAGAGGCTTTCTAACTGCTGAAGAATTGGAGCGTATTGAAAGGAAAGAATTTGATTTTGAGAGGCTGCAATATGTGAAGGACTTGTTTGTCTTTAGTTGCTATACCGGACTTGCTTATACAGATGCTATGAAGCTAAGCCCTGCTAATTTAATCAGAGGTATTGATGGTGATTATTGGCTTACAACTCAACGTCAGAAAACTGGTACGCCTGTAAAAGTTCCTTTGTTGCCAAAAGCAAAAACCCTCATAGAAAAATATAGAAACAACCCCAAGAGTTTAAACGATGGAACGCTCTTTCCAAACATATCAAACCAAAGATTAAATAGTTATTTAAAAGAGTTGGCCGATCTGTGTAACATAGAAAAGAACGTCACTTTTCACCTTGCAAGACACACCTTTGCCACAACTACAACCTTGTCTAATGGTGTACCAATTGAGTCAGTAAGCAAGATGCTTGGACATACTAAAATCACAACTACTCAAGTATATGCCAAGGTGATTGAAAGCAAGCTTAGTGATGATATGAAATCATTGAAGCAGAAGTTGCTAAACAATATCATTGAAGGTCAGCTGTTGAAAGAGAAGACTGAATAGTTTAAGGGCTTATAACTTAATTTAAATACACGTGTTTAAATTACAAATGATTTTTATTGGTGCCGGATCTTTTGTTTATGACATTATTTTAAAAACCCATCTCTTTGATTATCAGTAGGGGAAGGAGGGGAAGTCCTTTCCCTTTGGCTGGTTTTAAAAAGAACATCTCAGCATATTTGTATTTGTATTTAAAGAATTCCGATGGATTATGAGAGTTCAAATAATGTTATTACAAACCAAGCTTTATCTTTTCTTCTATCGGTTACTGTTGTTTGAGTGAACAGATTTATTGACTATTATCAATTCGTTTCATTTAAAGCTAATTATACTTTTATCACAGTAATTTAACTCTAGCGATCTTTTATTGTGAAACAGAAAAATGTGATTTATGGAAAAGACATTCAGAAAAACAGCAGAGGATGCTTATCCTCAAAAAATCTTTGCTCATCAACTCATAACTATTAATGACTTGCAGCAGTTCAAAAAACAACTACTAGAGGAGCTGCTGTTGGCTTCAAAAAAACAAACAGGTGTGATACCTAAAAAATGGTTGAAGTCACATGAACTAAGAAGGCTTCTCTAAATTTCTCCGGGTACTTTACAAACACTTAAGTTCTTCAGGGGTTATCCCTTACACTAAAATTGGTGGCGTCCACTTTTATGATTATGATGATATTCAAAGATTATTGGAGTTAGGAAAAAATGAATGCGATTCAGGGATAATTTCTCCAACATCATTTAAAAACTTATTAAAAGTGCGTTATCAATTGTGCAGAAGCAAACCAAATAGATTTGGTTGAGTACCTCTATGCGTTAGGTTTTATCCTAAACGAATAAAGAATAATGACTACTGGTATTTGTCGCCATTAAGAGATGAAACAACGCCGTAATTTAAAGTAAACAAAGTGCTTAATTAATGGTACGATCATGGAGAAGGCAAAGGTGTAACCTGGTTGATTTTGCTTTGCTATACCACCATTGCCCACTCCAAGAGATACTCCAACATTTAGAAAACAATTTTTCTTTTCACCAGCATAATACCCGATCACAAAAGCCATTAGACGCAGGCGAAAAAGGACATATAAAAGTAACCAGCTTGAGAGAAATTATTGCACCTGAACTAACTAAATATTTATCCGAAAGAAAGATACCATTAGAGATTGCCAGAGCATTTTGTAAGGAAGTAGATTTTGTTCTTTATGACAAGAAACGTACAGCTGCAGGACTTAAAAACAATAGTGGTGGATATGAGTTAAGAAACGCATATTTCAAAGGAAGTGCAAGCCCGAAAGATGTTACGTTTACTAACAATAATTCTGAAAATATGAGAGTGTTTGAAGGTCTGTTTGGCTTCTTATCTTTTCAAACACTTCACCAAAAACACTTCTATAGATCTGACAAATTTACTCATCGTGACACTAACCATCAACACATCCATATTGTTGCAAATAGAATTGGCTTCGATAAGCGAACCGTAAGTGATAGTAATAACTATCAGAAGATAGCAAAGTACTGCCGGAAAATGGAGTTGAAATATGAATTAAAACAAGTGCTTAGTCCGAAAAAATTTTTATCAAAAGAGCAGAGAAATATTCCCCGTTTTGACCAGCGAAAAGAACTGCTAAGAAGCAATATTCAGCAGGCATTAAAGGAGTGTTACAACCTACAGGAATTTAAAGTTGCAATGAATAAAAGAGGATATCAAATTATAAAAGGAAGAGGGATAAGTTTTGCTGATGAAAAGAAAGTTACTGTGAAAGGCAGTGAACTAAACTACTCTTTAGCAACCATCGAAAAAATACTTGATAGACAGCAATTCTTACAAGCTCACAAACAAAGTAATCACGTCATTGAACCTTTAGTTAAGCAGCCTGCAAATTCAAATCATTCAATCTTTCAAAGCAATAAAGAAGACATTATAGATGTACTTATGAAACCGCAGCTTAAGAATGAAGAAATAGACAAACATTTTCCACAAAAGCGAAAGAAAAAAAAGAAGTCACAACACTTATAAAATAGTTGAAAACTATGGAAACTGAAATCATACAAACAGTACTAACTGAAGTAGTGGAAGACCTTAAAGAATTAAAGCAACAAAATGCGAAGTTGGTAGCAGTTGTGTCTGATCTAAATTATAAAGTAGATAATTTTGAACTTAAGATAAACCACATAGGAGTGACTGCTCAAGTCACTAATTTAGAACCGATAACCTCAGCAGTAAACGAAGGATTATTTAGGATCGGACGGCTTATACAAGATCAGCCGAAAAGCATAACAAGGCAGTTTAGAATTTTACTCTTTCCGGAACATGGTGCAAGAGAGTATTATAGAATTGTATTTGGTCGGATGCTTTTTTGGCTGATGATTTTTCTAATAGCTACTTACCTTTTTTCCTTAGGTAAACAATTTATAGATAGTAATGCCGATGTAAAATATAAGGAGGCTGAAAGTTATCAGTATAGAAAAGCGTGGAATTATCTCTATCAGAATAGTAAGAAAACGATGAGGGGGAAGATGGATACAGTGTTGATGAGAGATTATTTTAAATAGCAAGCAAAAGGTGGACTTTAGCGGCTGCAGCATAACAATCCTTAATACATCGTGGACCTGTTAGTACAGGCTACTTAACGCACACCCGGACGAGCATCGCAAAACACCCCATACCGGTTTTGTGACGAGTTCTTATTATTCGCCGACGCTTGGCCGTGCGTTCGCACTGGCACTGGTGGCCAACGGACTGAACCGGATGGGTGAAATGGTGGCCGTGCCCATTGGAAAAAAAGAACTGCGTGCCACTATCTGCGACGCTGTATTCATTGACAAGGAGAACATCCGAAGAGACTAATTGAGACCAATATATGATCACCAAAGAAAGTCCGCTGGAAGGAATGAACATAGGAACCGTCGCTACGGTGGCGATTCGCGAATTACCAGGATTGTACACCATCGATCTTCGTGTAGCGCCCGGGACCTTATCGCTAGCCGCAGTCGCTGAAGCGCTGGGCATGGATCTGCCGGGGAAGCCAGGCCAGACCCGGGGGGGGGCAATATCCGGTGGAGGCGAAGCCCATGCCCTGTGCCTTGCACCGGACTGGTGGCTTATTGTAGGATTCCAGGAAGCTGAGCAGAAGCTCGCACGTCTGCTTTTGAAGGACCAATATCATTTCAGTGTAGTTGATGTCAGCGGCCAGCGAACTACGATTGAACTTGAAGGACCTAAGGTTCGTGAAGTGCTTGCTCACCTTTGGGATCAGGATCTCCGCGAAAAAAGTTTCCCTATTGCAAGTGTCTCCCAGGGACTCATGGCGAAGGCACCGGTGATCGTCTGCCATATTGCTCCGTTTCGTTACCGTGTCATGGTCCGAAGCTCTTTCGCTTTGCACTTGTGGAAGGCTGTGGTAGACGCCGCGGAGGAGTGGGTGTAAGCAGGTATATTTCTTAAGGCAGATTTGGCCGCAAAGTATTTTGAGCAACCACTTATTGAGGACCGCATCGAAGTTTGAGGCGGCAACATCGCGATCGACAGTAGATACACAAGGACGACTCCAAGTACTCAGCATAGACTTTTAGACTTAAGCGCCAATTTTTTTAAAAAGGTTAATTTCAACGAATTAGATTAGGGAATTGGTCCTCATGTAGCGTAAAAATAATGATCGGACTTAAACAGCAATGCTTGCCAATCAACGTGCGGAGCAACGATTGAATGGCTAAAAAATGAATTGGAATTATTGGCCGATAGCAAACACACGGAGTTGATGGCAACTGCTGTTCAGGATAATGGCCGAGTATACCTTGTCCCTTCATTCAGTGAATTGCGCGCCGCACTCGAATATGAATCCGAAAGCTTCGATTACTAGTCTCACTTTCAGTACTAATAAAAATCACATTGTAAGAGCTGCCTTAGAATTTATTTCCTACCAGATAAAAGACGTCATTATCGCAATGCAATTGGATACAGAATAGAACAACAGCAACTGATGGCGGATAGTGGCATTACGTCAAACAATTTTGTTTTACAATTCCTTTCAGACCTTCCAGATAAACCGGTAGTAATATAGAACAGGCTGATGTTTCAGCATTAGGGCCTTAATATGAGTTTAAAAGCAGACATTTTCAAAGACATTGAGCATTTAAAAAATTTGAATGAAAAAAGAGTTACTGTTTTGCCTAATGAAGAGGTTATTTTAATTAAACGATATTATGAAGGATAGCAAAAGCTATTATGGCTGCCGCAGTTCAAACAAAAGGTGTATAAAATGATGGAAAAGGGGCATAAACCTGGTAGCGGGCCTGTTTATTGATCTCATTACCAGCACTAAGATATTTTCATGCTGTCAAAAAGCATTAAAAGTGTCAGCAGGTGTTCGATTGTAGTCGCTCCTAGCCCGCAGGGGCTTCCTTACATATCTTACGGTAAGCAGGGAGGCTCTTTTGGATTCTATGCACCCTACGATCATTGTTTTTCAGTTAATTAGGCTTTAGTACCCCTGCCTAAAATAGCTACCTCACCAACTTGGAATTATGTTACGCGCATAATTACCAACAAATTACGGCTGCCCTTATTGCCCCGGCCCTTTTTGTTTGCAATCATAAAATATAAATACCTTTATTAATTCTACTTTACCAAGTTACTTACTTACTAAATGGAAGCAAAATTCTGATATATTTGCGTATCAATCAACATCTCCGACTATCGTTTTTTAATTCACTATAATAAATACC
>JBBPZJ010000107.1:0-18877 GCA_038199395.1 Chitinophagales bacterium | reverse complement strand
GGCGGCTCTAACTCAGACAGCGAGAAAGACATTCATGTTGGTAACCTGGGACAGGTTTGCGGAGACCAGTTTCCCGGGGAGTTTGATTATGTGGCGCTGGGACATTTGCACAGGCCGCAAGTCGTTAATAAGATGAACCACATCAGGTATTCGGGCTCGCCCATACCACTAAGTTTTTCTGAGAACGAGGACATTAAACAGGTTGTGATATTGACTTTTGAAAATGGAAAACTGAGTGAGCTGGAAGAATTTAATATTCCGTGCTGCCGTAAACTGGTAAGAATGAAGGGCAACCTCGAAACGGTAAAGAATAAGCTGCTTCTGCTGGAGGATGACAGGCTTTGTTATCCTGCATGGGTCGAGGTACAGGTCGAGACAGATGGTTATATTCATGAACTGGATGAACAGTTACAAAAGCTGATACAAAAAAAACCGTTTATCGAGCGACTGTTTATAAGACAACAAAGACTGAGAGCAAACCGTAATCTTGATGAGCAAACTTCTGAAGCTATAACCCTTACTGACCTTGATCCTAAAACTGTTTTCCGGAAGAAAGTCGAGTCAGCTTATCCTGACGGGAAAGGGGAGGATTTGTTACAAACCTTTGACGAGGTTATGGAGTTGATGCGACAGAGTGAATAGCATATGTTGGCATAAATCCGTTTTGAAAGCTCGTAATTCTGAAAGTAAACTTTATACTTTCCTACTTTCGTTATAGATTCAAAAAATGAAACAGCGTATTTATATTGACACCTCTGTAGTCGGCGGTTATTTTGACGAAGAATTCAAGGAATATACAATCAAATTGTTTGAACGGTTTGAAAATGATGAAATAATCTTTGTCGTATCCGACTTACTTGAATTAGAATTATTGAATGCTCCCCAAAGAGTAAGAGAACTTTTATTGAAATATTCGCCTTCTAAATTTGAAAAAATTGAATTGACAGAAGAAGCGGTAAAACTGGCTCACACTTATATAAAAGAAAAAGTTGTTGGTCAAACAAGCATAACAGACTGCAGGCACGTTGCGTGAGCTACAATTAACAAAGTTGATGTTTTATCAAGTTGGAATTTTAAACACATCGTAAATCTTAGTAAAATCAAAGGATATAATTCTGTAAATTTACGGTTAGGTTACATGATATTAGAAATTAGAAGTCCAAAAGACCTTATTAATTATGGAAACGATTAAAAAAGAAAAAACATTTGACGCAGTAAACATGATGCGTGAAATCAGAGATAAGATTAGCGCTGAAACTCAAAGCATGACTTTTGAAGAATTGAAAGCGTATATCAGTAATAAATTGTCTGCAGGCAAAATGGAATTGGTTGAAAAAACTTCGAATTAGAAGCACTTGTGCAAACGAGCATATGCCAATAGTGAGCTTGATGTTGGAGCAATTAGCTGCATTTCGCTGTAAGCTTTGGTTCGTGTGGGCAGAACTTTTTTGAACATCAGAATAAATTTTTAATCATTGTAATAATGCACTTCTGTTGCCGTCTGAAGTTGTTCAATTACCTCACCATTGGCTATACTTTTTTGTTCAATGTAGGATATAAACTTTGTTGAATAAAGTTTACATCAGTTGCAGTGTGCGACGCAACGGCTGTCGAAGAAAGTTCAATTGATGGCTACCAACAGATTCCTCACCTTCTTTTCAGACTAATCCCTTTTTTCGGGCCAGCTAATACCTTTTTTTGAACTTTAGTGGCGACGCTCGATTCAAAGGCATTAATTCTATTTAGCTTTTATCAGGTTTTACTAAACGACGTGTCATATGTTGAAGGTGTGGCACTTCTGAAAATACCGTCAGAAAATACTTTTAAATAAATTGCACTTCAACCATCGGCTTACTATAATCAATGAAAATCATCAGCATAAAATTTTTGAACCTGAACTCTTTGAAAGGCGAACACGAAATACGTTTCGATCAGCCGCCTTTTACTGAGAGTGGTTTGTTTGCAATAACCGGCCCTACCGGAGCTGGCAAAACAACCATTTTAGACGCAATAACGGTAGGGTTATATGGTCGTGTGCATAGGCACGACAAGGATGCAAGCGAGAGCATGACGAGGTTTACAGGAGAGACTTTTGCGGAAGTTGAGTTTGAAGTAAACGATAAACTATATAGAGCAAGATGGTCAATAAGAAGAAGCCGTAACAGAGCTGATGGCGCATTGCAAACTGCTAAAATGGAACTGGCAGATGCAATTACAAATGATATCATCATCGCTCATCCGCTTGCCGCAGTTCAAAATAAAATAGTGGAAATCTGTGGTCTTGATTATAGCCAGTTCTTGCGATCTGTGATGCTTTCGCAGGGTGACTTTACAAGGTTTCTCAAGGCAAGTGAAAACGAAAGAAGCGAGCTTTTGGAGAAAATTACTGATACGGGCATTTACTCACAGATCTCCACTTATGTATTTGAAAAGGCTAAAGAAAAAAAATCACTTCTTGATGCGCTGCGGGCAAGAATGAATGATGTAGTACTGCTTTCAGACGAAGAGAAAAATGCAATAACAAAAACGCTGCAGGAACAGAAACACGAAGAAGCAAGGCTTAAACAAGTAAAATTGCATGCAGAAGCTAAGATAAACTGGCTTCAAAAATTAGCATCGCTTGACGGCAAAAGACAATCGCACGAACTGGAACTGAAAGGTTTCAGGCAACAGGCAAAAGACAATAAAACGGATTTTGAAAAGCTAAAACAGCACATTGCTGCATCTGTGTATAAGCTTGCTTTACAAGCCGTATACGAACAAAAAAGGCAAAGAGCGGAAATAGAAAATAAGGTGGCTGATATAGATAAGCAACTTCCTGTTTTAAAACAAGGAGCTCAACAGGTTTCAACACAATTAGAGGCGGCAACAACCAGGTACAATGAAGCACAAAGAGCGCTCTCAGAAGCGGAGCCGTTATTAGAAGCTGTGATTATAAAAGACACGGAAATTGAGGCTAAAGAAAAACAACTTTACCAAACAACAAATGCATTTGCAGGTTTAAAAAAGGAAGCAGAGAAGTCGAAGCTTTTGATGAGTCAAAAGCAGCAGGAGTTCGAAGCTTGCCAGGATAGAATAGCAACTATAGAAAGATGGTTGGATGAACATCAGGCAGAAAGCAACCTCGAAAAAGATCTGCAGGCATACCAGCAAATTAAAAAGGAATTGGCGGCGATCGATGAAACGATTTCAAAAGTAACTAAAGAGTTCTCAAAATTTGAAGGTCAGCAAAAAGAAGAAATTTCAAACCTCAAAAAATCAACTGAACAAGCAGAGACGGTTAAAAAGGTTATAGCCGTACTTCATGTTCAACATAAAGACACAAGCCAAAAATTACAAGAAGCTGCAGGTGAACAAGTCATTGAAGAAATTGAATTACAAAGTAATGCTTTGCCTTCTTTAATAGCGGTTTGCAAAGAACAATTCCGGCTATCAACAGAATATAGGAAGCACGTTGACCGACGGCAACAGGTTAATCAGCAACTCGATGATTTAAACAAAAAATGGAACGAAGAAGGCGAACAGCTTGACCAATTGGAAATTGACAAGCAGAAAGCGGAAGAAATATTAGCGGATCTTCAGCAATTGGTTGAGCTACAGTTACGCATCCAAAAATATGATGAGGAACGTCAACTGTTAGAGCCGGAGAAACCTTGCCCTTTATGTGGGTCTATACACCACCCTTACGTTGAGAATTATTATAAAAGTCGGGTAAACGAAGCCGTTCAAAAAAGGAACGATCACAAAACCTATTTAAATGTTCTGGTAAAGAAACACACAGAAAAGTCTTTAATGGTTAACACCCTTTCTAATAATATTTCTCAACTTACTAAAGAATTCGGGCAGCTCGCAACTTCAATAAGAAACGCTTTTGATGTTTTTGAAAAGAACAATGCCGAACTTCCAAAACCATTACATATAGAAGACAGCAAAGTACTTACTGCTATATTAGCAAACAAAGAAAGAGAACATAAAAAGCTTTCAGAACAAATTTCTAAGATTAGATCTTTACAACAACAATCTACCATTCAGGAAAGCCAGCTTAACGGTAGAGAGCAGGAGTCAATTAGATCTGAAAGTGCGGTATTGCAAGTTGAGGAAAAAATAATCGCCATAAAACGCAACATAGAACGCCTGAAGGAAGATTTAAAAATTTATACAAGCAATAGAGAAAATATAATCGATGCTGCTACTACACTTTTATCTGGTTACGGTATTGCTTATGATGCCACTAAAGGTTCTGCCCTCGAGGAAGCGTTGAAAAAGAAGTTAACGGAGTACACTGCTTCGCTTAAGAATCTACAACAATTAAAAATAGACATTGGAAGGATTGAAGCTGAATTTAATAGCGCAAAAGAAGTTGCTACTGAAAAATCAGGAAAACTCAATGAACAGGCCCTGAGTTTAAAGATTGAGCAGGAAAATCTGCTAACGTTGAAGTCTGAAAGGAAGGAAATATTTGGTGACAAAGACCCGTCAAGCGAACGCAAAAAATTGAATGAAGGATTGCAGCAGTCTAAGAAGGTTGTTGAAAAACTTCAAAACGATTTACACCAGAAAGAACAGGCTTTAAAAGTAAGTGAAGAGAAAAGTAAGGAATGGCAGAGCCAGTTACAAGTGGTAAGCGAAAAGTATAAGTTGCTGCATGACCAGTTAATCAAGACGCTAACAGCAGAAGGAATTGCTTCAATAGAACAGTTAGAAGCACTATTTATTCCGTTTGATGAAGAACAACAACTATCTGCCTTAAAGCAGCAAATTGAACAAAACATTTCAATAACAACAGGGATTCTAAAGAATACAGAGGAAGAATATAAAGCGGAAATTGAAAAGAAGTTAACGACAGAAAATCAAGAAGCATTGTTAGCTATTCAAAGAGAGAAGGAGCAACTAATATCAGCAATAAATCAACAAACTGGCGCCTTACAACATAAATTGGAAGAAGATGCACTAACAGCAGCAAAGCATAAAGAAGTAGCTGCACAGGCTGAAGAGCAGCAAAAAGAATGTAGCCGATGGGATAAAATATCGCAGCTAATCGGTTCAGCAGATGGGAAGAAATTTAGCAAGTTCGCACAAGGGCTGACCCTGGCAAGACTCACTCAATTAGCAAATAGGCACCTTTATAAGCTAAGCGACCGTTACCAAATTTTAAAGAGTGCAGAAAAGGACTTAGAGCTTCAGATAGTTGATGCTTATCAGGCAGATGTAGTGCGACCAATGACTACACTTTCGGGTGGTGAGAGTTTCCTGGTTAGCCTTTCTCTTGCGCTCGGTCTATCTGACCTTGCAGGCAGTAAAACGCAAATTAATTCATTGTTTATTGATGAAGGTTTTGGTACCCTTGATGCAGAAACTCTGGATGTAGCCATTTCAGCATTGGAAAACCTGCAGGCAAGCGGAAAAATGATCGGAGTAATTTCCCATGTTGAAGCGCTGAAAGAACGCATCGGTACACAAATAGAAGTGAGCAAACAGCCCGGAGGGTATAGTAAGATAAAGGTTAAGAGCTATGGAAAAGAATACGCGTGAGCTGAAGTTCTTTGTTACCTGTTACCCGTAACCTGTAATTCGAACCGGTCATCTGCAATACGCATCACTCCTCGCCCCATTCACCAAGCCCTTGCCTGATCAGTTCGTAAGGCTCATTGGTACAATCTATAATGGTAGATGGTGTCATACCTCCCGGTCCGCCGTCAATTACAATGTCTACCAGTTTTTCAAATTTTTCATAGATTAATTCCGGGTCAGTGTATTCTTCTACCATATCTCCGGGTAATGATGCACTTAGTATCGGATGCCCCAACTCCTGTACAATGGTATTGGCAATTACATTATCAGGTATACGAAGACCAATTGTCTTTTTTTTGCTATGTAAAATTTTGGGCACTTCACTGCCTGCAGGCAAAATAAAAGTATAGGGGCCCGGCAAATAATTTTTAAGCGTTCTGTATAATGGAGTGGAAATACTTTGAGTATACTTGCTAAGATCACTAAGATCACTGCAAACGAAACTTAACTGCGCTTTTTGTGGATCAATGTGTTTAATGCGGCAAATTCTTTCAACTCCTTGTTTTTTTACAATATCACAACCCAGGCCATAAATGGTGTCGGTAGGATAAATAATAATGCCACCATCAAGCAAACATTCTACGATCGTTTTTATTTGTCTTGGCTGCGGATTTACAGGATGTAGGTGTATGAGCATAAAATAAAATATAATTTAAACTCTTGTCTTTTTTTATTATTCAATATTTACACCAATCAAAATCGGCTCAATTTTTTCTAACTGTTTAACTATGATAGAAGCTGTTTCAAAAAAATTGTAAGACAATTCCATGCAATTGAAATACAAATATGTAATAATTCCTAATCAATACCGGAGGAAACATATTTTAAAGCATGTATATTTCTTGGTTAAAAAAAGTCATTATGTTTAACTTTGCGAATATTATTAAAAAAATATTAAAACAATCTGGTAAAAAAGATCTAGTAAATGTCGAAAAAAACTCGCTATTTACGTTCTTCTTAGTTCGGGCAGAAACACCTAGATTACTAAAGTTCAATTCTAGTTCAGATATCACGCTTTGGACTAGAACTAACTAATATCCACCTATGAATAAAACTACCTCTCTCTTACATCCATCTCAATATGAAATTTTTGTAGACCAGCTAATAAATATTGATAGTCCTCACTATAATATCGGACTTTATTTAAAATTAAAAGGGGATTTAGATAAAAAAAAATTTATAGATGCTGTTAATTCATCTCCAAAAGTCTTTGATGTTTTCAAGATGAGATTTGATTTAAATGTCTCAGATCCAATTTGCTATTTTGAGGACAATTATGAGAAATTAGAAGTAGTGGAGATCGATTTTAGTGACAGAGATAACCCCAGGAATAACGCTGAAAGTTGGATGCAAGAGCAGTTTAACATTTCATTTATTCTAGAAAATAAAAACCTTCCCTTTCAAATCGTTTTAATAAAAGTGGGTGCTAATGAACACTGGTTTTTCTTTAAATATCATCATTTAATTACCGACGCATATGGTTTCGTTATTTGGATAAATTATATATCTCAAAAGTACAAGTCTTTAATTGAAGGCAATACTCTTCAGTTTGATTATCCTTCTTATAAAAATGAAGCTATAAAAGCAGCGGAATATCGTAATTCACCTAATTATGAACTAGATGGGAAGTTTTGGAAAGAAAAAATAGGTGAAAAGAGAGAATCGACACTTAAAAAAAATAAAAGCTTTTCGACAAAGCAATTGAAGAAAAGTGGTAATTACTATCTGAATTTAAGCCATGAGCAAAAGAAGTCACTCGATGAAGTAGTACAAGTAACAAAAACGGACTTACAGCAACTGACAATTGCAGCATTAATTATTTATTTGGGGAAAATCTCAAGTCAGTCTGAAATTGTTGTCGGTATACCTGTTCACAAAAGAGGTTCAGGTCAACTTCGAAACATTTTGGGAATGTTTTCTGGTGTTTTGCCTTTTAAAGATGCTTTCAGTGAGGATATGAAACTAACAGACTTACTGAAAGAAATTGCAAGCTCAAGAAAACAAGATTACTCTCATCAAAATTACCTTATTATTGATTTAATAAGAGCCCTTAAAATAAACGCATCTGAAAATTTTCTGTTTGATATAATCATAAATTATGTCCCTTTTAATTTTCAATTGGATTTTGGAGAAGGAGTACAACCTTCAATACATTGGCTTCAAAGCGAGTATGAGAAACTTCCCTTACAGATATGTTGGCGAGATTATGGGAATAAACAACCTTTAGAGTTGGCATTTCATTATAGTTATGAGTACTTCACTTCCCAAGAGATAGAGTTATTGGCAGAAAGAATAATTTTTATTTTACAGCAGTTTACATCTACCCTTGATAAAAATATTAAAAAAGTTGATTATCTGCCGTGTAGAGAGCGCCAGTTGCTTAAAGGGTTTAACGGCTTAGCTGTCTCTTACCCCAGGGACAAGAGCATTGTAGATCTATTTGAACAGCAAGTTGAACGTACTCCTAATAATATTGCAGTCGTCTTTGAAAGACAGAAATTAAGCTATAGAGAGCTGAACAACAGAGCAAATCGGCTGGGCCACTTTTTAAGAAGCAAAGGGGTAAAAGAGGATGTACTCGTTCCCATCTGTATTGCCCGATCTGTTGAAATGATGGTAGGAATCCTGGGCATTTTAAAAGCCGGCGGAGCCTATGTTCCTATTGATCCTGAATATCCGCAAGATCGTATCAGTTATATGCTTCAAGATACCGGCGCTTCACTTATATTATCTAGTAAAGAGGCACGATCCAACTTGCCTTTAAACAAAGACAGGGAGGTAATAGAGATAGACACAGAGTGGGGCAACATCAGCAAGAATAGCAAACACGCAGTTTCGACATCACTTTCTCCTCATCATTTAGCTTATGTAATTTATACCTCTGGTTCTACCGGTACCCCAAAAGGAGTACTGATCGAACATAGAAGCTTGGTCGCATCTACCTTATCAAGAAATTCATATTATGATAGTTTTGGTAATGTTTTCTTAATACCATCCTTTTCTTTTGATTCATCTGTAGCCGTAATATTTGGAACATTATTAACTGGAGGTAGGTTAATCTTATGCGAAGATCAATTAATTAAAGAAGTAAGCTTTATCAGAGATCTATTAAAAGATGTTCAAACAATTTTATGTGTGCCATCCTATTACAGAATTTTGCTAGAAGAAGGAATTGTTGAAAGTTCTTCTCTTACGAAGGTAATAGTAGGAGGAGAGGATCTTGATGAACAGATCGTATCTCAACATTTTAGTAAAACAAATAATGTTTTACTGTATAACGAGTATGGACCAACCGAATACACAGTATGGGCAACAGTTGATAAAATAGAATCAGATTGTAGTAAGGTAACTATTGGTTCGCCAATAAACAATACAAGCATTTATATCGTAAATAAGGAAGGACATTTGAATCCCATCGGGGTAGCTGGGGAAATTTACGTTGCCGGAGAAGGCTTGGCTAGGGGCTATTTAAATAATGAGGAATTGAGCAAACAGAAGTTTGTTTCAAATCCTTTCAGCTTAGAAGACGGCGCAAGGATGTATAAGACTGGCGATTTAGGAAGCTGGACATCAGATGGTAAAATTAATTTTATAGGACGTTTAGATGATCAGGTTAAGATTAGGGGTTATCGAATTCAGTTGGGCGAGGTGGAGGCTGCATTACAGCAATGCAGGCTGGTAAAACAGGCTGTCGTAATGGCCAAAGAGGATAAGAAGGGAGGCAAACGGCTGTTAGGATATGTAGTACCTCATGACGGTGAATTGGATAGAGAAGCACTTGGTTATTATTTAAGCAGTAAACTGCCTCAATATATGATCCCTGCTCTTTGGGTTGAACTGAATCAGTTGCCTTTAACCTCGAATGGTAAGATTGACCGAAAAGCTCTTCCCGAAGTAAATGCTAGTGACATTTCAAATAAGAATTTTGTAGCTCCATCTAATTTTGTAGAAAAGCAATTATGTGATATATGGCAAGATATTTTTGAATTAGAACAAGTAGGCATTCATGATAATTTCTTTGAACTAGGAGGCGACTCATTAATTTCCATAAAGATTGTAAGTTGGGCCAAACGTATGGGATACGCGTTGCAACCCAAAGATTTGTTCCTTTATCAAAATATTGAAAAACTTTCAAAAGCCATAATAGCGCAATCAGAAAATTTGATAAAGGAAAAAAAACAAGAACCAGCAGTACAACATACTAATACTACTTTTAAATCTCTTATTCCTGTTCAAACTCAAGGTAGCAAAACACCTCTTTATTTGGTATGCGGCGGAGGAGGAACAGTCTTTAAATTCAAGCAATTTATTGAGTTGTTAGACGTGAATCAGCCTGTCTATGTATTACAGCAACCTGCTGGCATAAAAGACTTACATGATTTTCCGGTTGATATAAAAGGAAATGCAGCAAGATATGTTGCAGAGATATTAATTCAGAATCCTAACGGTCCATACTCATTAGCAGGTCATTGCCTAGGTGGAATTGTCGCATTTGAAATGGCGAAACAGCTTGATCTAATGGGTAAAAAGGTGGAGCTACTAGCCTTGTTTGATACTATTGTTGAAGAAAGAGAAGAGCGACATGAATCAGCCATCAGCAATTTTTTTAAGTCTATTTATCTTAAAGTTCACTTTGAAACATTTTTATTGAAAAAGCATACTAAACATGCCATGAAATATAAGATAGATAAGCTGAGGAGCTTCTTTAATAAAATCTGGAGTACTAAAACCGATGGAAAAGAAGATGTTGAATTACAGGTTTATGCTGACTTAGGAGGTTCTCTCAAATCTGCTTCAAAATTTTATGAAATAACTCCAATAAACAAAGACCTGTTGATATTTTATCCAAAAGAACATTACTATTTTCTTGATAAGGAGAAAAACATTTTTTATAGAAAGTATAAATTGAGTGATGATATTAAAAACAGATGGAAGTCGTATTCTAGATCTGTCAGATTTTGCGATATTGAAGGCGAGCATTCTTCTATGTTTGACCCAAAGTATGGAGGAAAAGAACTAGCTAAAAAACTACAGGAACACTTAAATAAGTTTACGTGCAAGCAATCAATAGGCTAAAAGCAGCAAGGCTACTTACAACGATAAGAATATGGCAACTGTATATCGACAGTAATAAACGACAGCGTTATAAAGATTTTAGTTATAAACAATTATAGAAATTTAGGTTTTTATAGAAATCTCGGCAACCCTACCAATATAATGAATGAAGATCTAGCCCCATTTATTATTTGTTGACATTCGTCCAAATCATACTAAAAAAACATTAGAGGTATTACATGCTAACCTTGATGCAGATAATTCTATATTGTATGTTTTTGCGGACGGACCCAAAGATGATGCTAGTAGCGAAGATTTAAAAATAATAAGAGAAACCCGGAATGTAGTTAATAAAAAGCTTTGGTGCAAAGAAGTAATTCTAAAAAACCTGGAACATAATATGAACTTGACAAATAATATTATTGACGGAATTACCAGCGCTATTCGTAAACATGGAAAAGCAATAATTCTTGAAGATGACATATTAACTTCTCCTTACGTCAGGTAGATTTGAAACCCTTTGAATGTAGATATTCTTACAGCCTGGAAGGTTGGCGGGAAAAATTCTACCTGGGCAAATTTGTGGAACGACGGAAGTGACACAATTTCTAATGAACTCTTTGGAGTTATTTCTAATTAAAACATGTTCTATGCGACTTTATTCCTTCTTTTAAGGGGCATTTCCTTAGTACAATAAAAATTAACAACTAAATTTTCATTGGTAATGAATTAGTTGCAAAGGTTGTATTTAAAAATAGTGACTAAAATCTTTCTTTTTTCAAATATATGCTCCTACCTTCGCCGTCCATTAAAAAATTGGCGGGATAGCGCTAATGAAATTAAAACATACATAATGAGCAAACTACATTTCACAACGAAATCTGCGAACGAGGCTACCGTACAACGTAACTGGCACGTTGTTGACGGCACTAATCAAACCGTTGGTCGCATTTGTGCTAAAATCGCAGCAGTTCTTCGCGGTAAGAACAAAGCGTATTACACTCCACACGTTGATTGTGGTGATTTTGTTATCGTAATTAATTGCGATAAGGTTAAATTAACCGGTAACAAGATGGAGGAAAAAGAATACATGCATTACACCGGTTATCCTGGTGGCCAAAAAGTAGAAATTGCAAAAGACCTTCTTAAACGTCGTCCTGAAGTGATTGTTGAAAGAGCGGTAAAAGGTATGCTTCCTAAAAACCGTTTAGGTCGCAAGATGTATAAAAAATTATTTGTGTATGTCGGCGACAAACATCCTCATTCTGCACAACAACCTCAAGAACTTAAATTCTAAAAAACAGCAACAAGCTGTTAGCTACAAGCCGCAAGCTACAAGCTAATAGCTAAAAGCTACAAGCTTAATTAAATGGAAAAACAAAAAAATGCCGTAGGTCGTCGTAAGGAAGCTGTAACAAGAGTTTTTCTTAGCAGAGGCGAAGGTAAAATCACCATAAACGATAAAGATTATAAAGATTATTTCCCACTTGTTTACTTGCAAAATCAGGTAGAACAACCTTTTAAAGTTATTGAAGGCACTGATAAATTTGATGTAAAGATCAATGCAACCGGTGGCGGTGTGAAAGGTCAGGCCGAAGCTGCAAAGCTAGGTATTGCCCGTGCTATTCTCGAAGTTAATCCCGAATTACGTCCAACTTTAAAAGCGGCAGGCTTATTAAAGCGTGATCCAAGAAGCGTTGAACGTAAGAAACCAGGTAAGAAGAAAGCAAGAAAAAGCTTCCAGTTCAGTAAAAGATAGAGTAAGCTGCAAGCTGTTAGCGTCAAGCTACAAGCCTTCCGAGTTTTGCTTGAGGCTTGCGGCTTAAAGCTTGCGGCTACTAAAAATAATATTCGTAAATAAAGCTAAAGGTCAACAGCTAATAGCTAAAAGCTAAAAAGAAAAATGGAAAATAACACTTCACTACAACAGCAACTTCTGGAGGCCGGCGTACACTTTGGTCACCTGAAGAAGAAGTGGAACCCAAAGATGTTGCCTTACATCTTCGCTGAGAAAAAAGGTATTCACATTATCGACCTTAACAGAACCGTAGAAGGTTTGCAGGAAGCTGCTGCCGCTATGAAGAGCATTGCCAAGAGTGGCAAGAAGATCATGTTCGTTGCTACCAAGAAACAAGCAAAAGAAATTGTGATGGAAGCTGCGAAAAAAGTAAACATGCCTTTCGTAACCGAGCGTTGGTTAGGTGGTATGCTTACCAACTTCAACACGGTTCGTAAGAGCGTAAAGAAAATGCAGAGCATCGAAAAAATGTTGAACGATGGTAGCGCTGAAAGCCTTACTAAAAAAGAGCGATTGACCCTTACACGCGACAAAGAAAAAATGGAGAAAGTTCTTGGTGGTATCGCCCAGCTAGGTCGTGCCCCTGCAGCTTTGTTCCTTGTAGATATCGGACACGAGCACATTGCTCTT
Source organism: Chitinophagales bacterium (assembly GCA_038199395.1). Lineage (GTDB taxonomy): Bacteria > Bacteroidota > Bacteroidia > Chitinophagales > Chitinophagaceae > Segetibacter. The sequence continues at coordinate 5,823 of JBBPZJ010000107.1, read as the reverse complement.
TCTGAAGCAAAGCGTTTGGGCATCACAACTTTCGGCATGGTTGATACCAACTGCGATCCTAACAAAGTTGACTTCGCAGTTCCTGCTAATGACGATGCTACAAAGTCCGTTGCTATTATTACAAACTACATAGCTGCCGCTATTGCTGAAGGACTTGCCGAAAGACAAGCTTCTAAAGATGACGAAACTGATGGTGATGTAGACAATGATGCAGAAAGAAGAGATGTCCGTTTGCAAGCTGAGGCTGAAGCTGAGGCAGCACGTGGCGGTAGTGGCAGAGGCCGTGGAAATACAACAGGCGGTCCTGCCGGTCCTCAAAAACGTCGTGTACCAGGTGGAGCAAGCCGCAGACCAAATGGTCCCGGAGGGCCGAGATAATTTAGTCAATAAGTCATTGGGTCAGTAAGTCATTGAGGGATTCGTGGAGAGCCTCGAGATTTTTTTGGGCCAGGGCTTTTGTACTACTATTTATCATCGTTGCGTCGCACACTTGGACTGAATATTCATTATTCAACCAATTATAAAACCACATAGTCACAATAGACACATCGCTATGTGACTGGTGTGTTTATGTGGTTTTCATTTTCAAATTAATTCATTTTCAAATTTTCAAATTATAACTTATGTCAACTGCAACAATTACTGCGCAGGATATAAATAAATTACGCCAGGCAACAGGAGCCGGCATGATGGATTGCCGTAAAGCACTTACCGAAACCAACGGAGATTTTGAAGGAGCTATTGACTGGCTGCGTAAGCAAGGTCAAAAAGTGGCTGCAAAACGCAGTGACCGTGAAGCTAAAGAAGGTGTGGTGGTAGCAAGAACTACTTTTGATCACAAGGTTGGTATCGTACTTACTATTAGTTCTGAGACCGACTTCGTTAGTAAAAATGCTGATTTCGTTGCTTTCGCTAACAGCATTGGTGACGCAGCAATTGCAAACGATGTAAAAAGTACCGAAGAGCTAAACGATGTTACTGTAGATGGAGCGAAAGTGTCAGACATGATCAACGACAAATTAGCTTCTATAGGCGAAAAAATTGGTGTAAGCCGTTTCGAAAGAATCGAGGCCCCTTATGTTGCTTCATACATTCACGGTGCAAACCGCATGGGCGTTTTAGTTGGATTCAATAAAGAATCTGCTGAAGCTGGTAAAGACATTGCTATGCAGATTGCAGCAATGAATCCTTTAGCTGTCGATCCGGCTTCAATTCCTGCTACAACTGTAGAAAGAGAAAGAGCTATAGTAACGGAGCAAATTGCTTCAGATCCTAAAATGGCTGGTAAGCCTGCCGAAATGATCGCTAAAATTGCAGATGGAAAGTTGAATGCTTTCTTCAAAGAAAACACTTTAGGAGCTCAACTTTTTGTAAAAGACAATAGCAAATCAGTTACCGATTACCTGAAAAGTGTTGACAGTGAACTGAAAGTGCTGGAATTTAAAAGAGTGGCTTTAGGATAACAGAGTTACATCTTATACAAAATAAAAATCCCGGCAGAAAAGCCGGGATTTTTATTTTTAGAAAATTGAGCAGTATGAGTTCGGTATTTTTTTTCGCCTATAATCACCAAGTCAACATTTAGAAATTTGTTTGCTATCATTTTCACTGCATTTGTAAACTATTGCGGAAACAAACTTTTATCAATATTAGGAACGATTCTCAGTGCGTTTTTGTAATACACCTTTTTTAAAATATCATCGGACAAACCCATTCCGTACATCCTCCAGAAAGCATGATATTTTTTATGGTAAGGAAAATACTCGTCATCAGTTTCTAAGACTCTAAAATAGGTGGTGTACTCTTCAGGTACCCAACTGTCTTTTCCAAATAAAATGCGATCCTGGTATTTCATAAAAAATGACTTTGCCTCCCTTGGTTGCCTTCCTAACTCAGCTATCACAGCCCCAAATTCTACAACTACATTTGGCATTTCATCCAGTAGCTTGCCTAATCTTGCCAGGTCGTTAGCAAACCATCCGAAGTGTGCGGCAATAAAAGTCGTGTTGGGATGCTTTTTAAAGACGTTGTGTTGCTCTTGTATGAGTGTTTCAAAAGGGGCCGGGTCAGTATCGCTTCTTTTTCTGCCTGCATGTGTTTTTAGCTCAAGCCATCTTTCATTTCGTTCATCCATAGGATCCCAAAAAGATTTTGGATCAGCCGTATGAATAAGAACAGGAATTTTTAGTTGACCACATTTTTCCCAAATTTGATCGAGCCTTAAATCATCAACGGTGACCCTTTTGCCTGTATTGTCTTTTACAGAAAAGCCCAGGGACTTAAAGATCTTTAATCCATTTGCTCCATTTTTTACATCTTCTTCCAGTTGTGTTACAGCTTTTTCGATCCAACCGCTTTCTCCAATTCCACTAAAATTGATATTGGCAAAAACGATAAAGCGTTTAGGGGCATTGGCTTTTATATTATCTGCAGCTTGTTTCAGTGTATTTCCATTCGACCCGCTCAGGTTCACCATTACGGCCATATTCAACTGGTCCATGTCTTTTAGCAGGCCCTGCAGGTTTTGGTTACCCATTGAAGACTGGTGATTATGCACATCAATAAATGGGTACTTCGACCTGGTTAGTTTGTGTTCGGGTACTACTAGCGTTGAAAGAGGATCATACTTTTCAAAATCCATCATTTGTGCAAAAGGAGAAAAACAAGCAAAAAAAAGAACGAAAGCAAAAATGATCTTTTTCATTAAACGTATTAGCTTTTAGGCAAGCATGAAAGTTACCATTCCTTTCTAAAACGCCGATGTTTTTATTATAAAATACCCGCTATTAAGACAGGTACAAAAAGTGATGTCGAAAAGATGTACAGACGATAACACAATAGCAGACAAAGGCGAATTAATTGAAAGGGAATGTTTGATTGCTAATGCAAGCATAAATGTAGCAGCTTACTTTTCAACTCCTATTTTCTCCTTCGACAACGCCTGGAAATAGGAAAGGATTTTTGTAGAGGAATTATATACAACAGAAAAGCCTCCCTTAGGAGCCCATCCGCTAATGATGGCTTCGTTTACATTTCTTTCCATTTCAAGGAGACTTTCTGCTGTTACGACTTTATATTTTGATTCAACATCCATAACAAACAAGTTTAACTACAAATTACTAAATGATCTTTTGCAAGACAATTAATAATTTCTGTTACTTAGGCTATATTGAAAGAATGAAGCAATATTAAAATTTCCAGAAAAAGTTACTCTGTTTAAAATCTCAGTTTTTAAACAAATCAATGGTTTAACAACTTAGCTCATGTTGTTAAAAAAATCTCTGTATAAGTAATTTTAAAATACAATGCATGACAATCACCTATTTTAACAATTCTTTTTAAATTTCGGGTTGGTTTAGTTGGCCGGGGCAGTTTATGTCTCTACTTTTGCCCGAATACGTCGGCCATATTCTAGAATATAACTCTCAACTAACACTATTTCTTCCAATATCCTTTTTTTCGACGAACTCCTGTCACTGGGCGGAGCCGACAACGAAAATCATAATTGAGTTTAAATTTTAAATTACCCCCGCAGGGTCGTATTAGACCGGCACTGCTTTTAATCAATTAAACCAAAGAATTTATGATTTTGGTAAACAAGAACATTGAGCATTATTCTGCCATTACAATCGAGAAGATTCGGGTAAAAGGAAAATTCTTGTTTCTTGGCGACAAAAAATTTTACATTAAAGGAGTTACGTATGGAACCTTTAAACCAGATGATGAAGGTTTTCAATTCCCCGAAGCAGGTGTTGTAGAAAAAGATTTTGCGATGATGGCTGCCGAAGGTATTAATTCTGTAAGAGTATATACTGTTCCTCCGCAATACCTTTTAGACATCGCACACAGTTATAATTTAAAGGTAATGGTTGGCCTTCCGTGGGAGCAACATGTTACTTTTTTGGATGACAAAACGAGGAGACAGGATATTCTCAATAGGGTAAAGGCGGGCGTAATAAGTTGTAGTAATCATCCTGCTATCTTATGTTTTGCAATAGGAAATGAAATACCTGCTTCTATCGTAAGGTGGTATGGTAAAAAAAAGATAGAACAATTTTTAAAAGACTTATATAACGTAGTCAAAGAAGCTGATAACGAAAGCTTGGTTACTTATGTAAACTTTCCTACTACCGAGTACCTCGACCTCAGTTTTCTCGACTTTGATTGTTTTAATGTATATCTTGAAACACCTGAAAAGCTTACTGCTTACATTTCACGACTACATAATCTTTCCGGAGATCGTCCCCTTGTTCTCGCCGAAATTGGTCTGGATAGTATGCGGAACGGAGAAAAGGCACAAGCAGAAACGTTGACCTGGCAGATAGAATCCGTTTTTGGAAAAGGCTGTGCCGGTATGTTCATTTTTGCATGGACTGATGAATGGTGGCGCGGCGGTTTTGAGATTGAGGACTGGGACTTTGGTCTTGTAGATAGAAATCGTAATCCTAAACTTGCACTGAAAGCTGTGAGTGAGGCAATGGAAAATGCCCCTTTTGCTCTGGAAAAATTTCCTTTTATTTCCGTTGTAATATGTAGCTATAATGGTTCAGGAACGATTGAAGATACCTTGCATCACTTAATGCAGCTTACCTATCCGGCTTTCGAAATCATTGTAATAAATGACGGCTCAAAGGATAATACTGCAGCGTTAGTAAGAAAATATCCGGTTAAATTAATCAGCACAATAAATAAAGGTCTTAGCAATGCCCGTAATACAGGCATGGAAAATGCCAAAGGTGAGATCATTGCTTATATCGACGATGATGCTTATCCGGATGCTCATTGGCTGCATTACCTGGCTTATTCTTTTTCAACCAGTTCTCATGGTGCTATGGGAGGTCCCAACATTGCTCCCGAAGAGGATGGTCCTGTTGCTACTTGTGTTGCCAATGCACCTGGCGGTCCTGTTCATGTATTGGTGTCCGATGAAATTGCCGAACACGTTCCGGGATGCAATCTGTCGGTAAGAACGGCTGTGTTAAAGCAAATAGGAGGTTTTGATCCTATTTACCGCTCAGCAGGTGATGATGTAGATGTATGTTGGAGAATACAGGAAGCGGGCTATACGATTGGATTTCATCCTTCAGCAGTCGTTTGGCACCATCGAAGAAATTCTTTGAAGGCTTATTGGAATCAACAAAAAGGATACGGAAAGGCGGAGGCATTGCTGGAGGCAAAGTGGCCGGAGAAATACAATGGTTTTGGACATCTCACATGGGCAGGCCGCATCTACGGAAACGGATTTACTTTGCCGATAAAAGTTAAAAAAGACCGCATCTTTCACGGCACATGGGGTAGCGCATTATTTCAATCTGTGTATCAGCCAGCAGAAGGTTTTATGACTTCATTACCCCTTATGCCTGAATGGTATTTAATCACTTTTTTCCTTGGTATTATTGCCGCTCTTGGCTTCTTATGGTCGCCCTTATTATGGCTGTGGCCTCTTGTACTGCTTTCTGTAATCGTCGTTTTTACTCAGGCTGTTATCAGCTCTTCTAAAAACGTTTCGTTACACCCCATGAAAAAGAATAATCTTAAATATCGTGCATTAATCATCGCGTTTCATGTAGTACAACCCGTTGCCCGTCTTTACGGCAGATTTAAACATGGGCTTACACCATGGAGAAAAAGAGGTGCCGGCTTACATTCAAAGTACTTGTTTGTGTTTGGTACAAGAACCTTTACTTATTGGTCAGAAGAATGGCGGGCGGCTGAAGACTGGTTGAAAGATATAGAAGAGAAATTGATGGGTTTAAAAACAAGGGTTAAACGTGGGGGTGATTATGACAAGTGGGATCTGCAAATCAGGAACGGATTGTATTC
>JBBPZJ010000106.1:0-19127 GCA_038199395.1 Chitinophagales bacterium | reverse complement strand
TTTAACCATTGCGGTGATAGGAACACAGGGGTTACTTAATTAATACCAGACTTTGGTACTTAATCGCAATGATACCTGCAGTTCTTGTTGCTTTGATGCGAGGACCGTCAACTGCAGCAATTGTTGCCGGTATGTATATCTTAATACAAGTTGTGGAAAGTGATTTTATTACTCCCATGGTTCAGCAAAAATTAATCAGTATTCCAAAGATGAAAGTTTATTGCATGTTTCAAGTGAAATTTAGCTTTTTCGGAAGTAGCTGCAAAAATCAACTCGCTTGGTTTTAAAGCAATAGAAATCAAATAAAAAATGCTGTAACAGCAGCACCTTTTATTCAAGCTTATTTTTTAATTGATTGATAACTGCAGAAAGATTTGCGATTTCTTTTTTCAGGTGTTCTACCTCTTTTGCGCCAGCTACCGGTGCATCTTGATCTTCCGCATCGCGACCAATGAAAAAAGTGGCTAATGTAGCCGTAACGTAGCCAAAAATAGCATAACCAAATAAAGACAATATAAAGGCAAGTCCGCGACCCTCAGGTGTAGCAGGCCAAAAATCACTGCCTGCAGTTATTACACGCATAGCGGTCCACCATAGCGCCATTCCATAATTTTCAAATCCCTGATGCCCGGCTTCCAGTCCGTACATTCCGGCAGCCCCTGCAAGCGTTATGACCACCGTAAGCAGGCTTACGTAACCAAATCCTCTTCGGCTCATGGCAGCGCCAAGGCTGTTCATGCTCCTGTTTAGAGAAGCAACGATGCGTACAAGCCTGATGCCTCTTAATCCACGTAACAAACGAACAAATCTAAAAATGCGGAAGACCCTTAAGGCAGGAATAAGAAGTGAAACGGCAGTCAGCCAGTTTCTCTTCAAAAAAATAACTTTAGTTGGAGCTAAAATAAACTTGATTAGAAAGTCTATTATAAATATAATCCAGATAGTAAGGCTTGTATATTTAAGAGGCCTACTCTGTCCCCATACTAATTCTATAACCAATAACACAAGCCATACAAAGCCTAAAAAAATCATCGGACCTTCTAAGAACTTTTCTATTGAAGTAAGAAGCTTATTTCGTTCGTGTGTTAACTGAGGTTTCATTATTCAACCGAATTAATTAATCTAAGCTTTACCGGCACTCGTATTTATTGTTATCTCATTCAAGGGTACGCCGCCTTTTATGCCAAAGTCTAAGGTTCTTATCGGGAAAGGAATAGTAATATTATTTTCATCGTATGCTTTTTTTATGCGCATTACTGCTTCACTTCTTACCTGCAAATATTCGGGTTGTTCGGGCGTGTGTACCCATAGCCGAATGTCAAAGTTTATGGAGCTGTCGCCAAATTCTTTATAAAAAAAAGTTATTTCATCGTCTTTAGTAAGTCCTTCAATCCCTTCTAATGCCTTAAGGGTAACGCTTTTGACTTTTTGCAGATCATCACCGTAAGAAACGCCTACGGTTAAGTCCATCCTTCTTTTACCTAAGAGCGAATAATTTTCAATGGGATTTTGCAGTACTTCTTTGTTGGGTATAATAACCATCTGTCCCTGGAAAGTTCTAAGCACCGTGTCACGCAAATTAATTTGTGTAATCTTTCCCATATAATCTTTTATCTGCACGATATCGCCGGTATGCAATGGCCTGCGAACAGATAGAAAAATACCCGACATAAAGTTGGAAGCAATATCCTGAAAGGCGAATGCCAATGCCAAACCAAGAATACCGGCACCGGCTAAAATGGAAGTAACGGCTTTATCGAGATTGAGAATACTTAGCGCTACAAAAATGGCAACGCCCAACGAAAAGATATACACCAACGAAGAAAAAAGATCGTTCAGCGTTTCATTATCAATGAATTTTGCAAGCACTTTGCAAGCAAGCTTTTTTACCCATTTGGCAATAAAAAGTCCAATTACCAATATCAATGCCGCCAATGCAATATTTGGCAACAGCCTTATTAATTCTCTCAACCACACCAGTAATTTGTTAACAATGATTTGGTATGCTTTATTTATATCCATGGGCGCATTTTAAATTTAGAAAAATATATTCTACGCATGTAACACGAAGTATATAACAGGTTGTTTATTTGCCATCTACATTATTAGCCTGACACCTCCGAGTTCTGAAACACGATAAGGAAATTTATTTCCGGGAGAACCAATGAGCATAAAATTTTTTGGAATCTGCCATTTCATCGATAGTTCTTCAATTATATCCGGCCCGAATTTTCCTTCAACTTCTACAAATTCAATGTGAATATCGGGATATGCCCTGTCTAATACTTCTATATCTTTTATGAGAGCTTCATTATCTGTTTCCTTCCTATCACGAACATGTACAATTTTCAATCTTTTCGTTGTTTCATTTTCTTCTACATATATCATAACCCGGTTTAGTATGGCAACATTATCGCCTTTTGTAAAAAATACGAGTTCCTGCGAATTAATTGTTCTTAGCGAATTTTGGAGATTTCTACTGCTGCTGATGACAAATTTTCGCAGAGGCCGATATAGATATTCTATGAGGTATACGAGCCATTTAATTATCAGCGCCCTGTTAAGCATGATAATAATGAACAAAAGCGCAGGAATTAGATATTTTATAAACACGAAAAACGATTCTATATTTAAACGGATGTTTCCAACAAATGCTGCTACCACAAAACCTATAGCAAGCAGTACTGATAAAATAGTTGCTCTTTCCGGGCGTGGAAGCTTTCGCCTTTTAGCTTTTAGAAATAAGTTGCCAACACCAAATAAAGCCATCACGGTTAAGAAAGAAAAGGTGTACACGCCTGCAAGGTCTGCCAGGTTTCCTTTTGTAACCAGCAAAACCGACATGCACAATAAAAAGAACCCGATAATAATGCGGTAGTTGACACCTCGTTTATTTTCTCGGAGAAAGTAGTTGGGTAAGATACGGTCGAGCGTAATTCGTTTTGCAAGCCCGGTAACGCCAACATAAGAAGTAAGCACAGCGCCGCTTAACACAAGCACTGCATCTATTGAAATAAGATAGCCGAGCCATGCGCCACCTGTTGTTTTACCCATAAAAGAAAGCAATGACTCTTCATGCGAGTTTATAATGGCAAGGGGAACTATGCAAATGGCGAGCAACGCTATAACAGGATTAAAAAAGCTCACTACCGCCCACATGTTTCTGAGCGTTTTAGGAAAAACACCCGGTTGCTGTTCTTCAACAAAGTTAGCCGAGCTTTCAAAACCTGAAATGCCGAGCATGGCAGCAGAAAAACCGAAGAAAAGTGCGGTGACTAAACTTCCCGATTTAACGGGAAGATGCCAGTTGATATTAAAAACATCTAAGCCGTTATTTAACAAAAACCAGCAGCAAATAAACACAAGCAGTAACAGTGAAGTAAGATGAATAATAAAAATAATTACCGCAACTTTTGCCGATTCGCCAATACCATTAATGGAAAGCGCCATAAATATTGCGAGTAAAATAACCGTGGCAATCAACAAGGGTAATCCACTAACTATATCATGCAGGTAAAACATTGCTTCGTATGCAGAAATAACCGCGGTAGCCATGTAAGAGAGAATGGTAAGGCATGCAGCAAAAGATGCCGTGCGCTTGGAGGTAGTGTTTAAAAGCACGTTATAGGCACCGCCATTTAACGGTAAAGCGCCTACCACTTCGCCATAAATTTTTCTGAATAAAAATAAAACCAGCGCTACAATTAGCAACGACACCCATGCGTATTGACCCGCATAAATAATTGTAAGCGCCGACACATACAGGCACGATGAGCTGATATCATTACCGCAAATTGCAGTTGCCTGCAACTGGTTTAACTTAACATGCGTTCCCGGAGAGTTATTCATGAAGATTTTTGTTCTAAAGAATTAACAGTATCTGAATTATTCAGTCAACTTTTTAATTGTATCAATGTTTGGTTTATGCTTTCCGCCTGTTAAGTTTTCCGCACAAGATTTAAATAGTGCGTTTGCTGAATTGCAACAAACTGTAATCCGGGTGCCCCGGAGACGCAACGACGAACATAGTAGCGACAATGCCGGGCTCATAAAAATTAATTTCACTTATTATGCGGTGTTAAGTATAAAAACGTAACATACCGTTGTAATCAAAAATATGAGAAGTTCTGACAATTTCTGCTCCTTTTTCCTTAATGTGCAAAGCTATGCTGTAATGCTTTCCAAATAACTTAGCATAGATACCATCATTTGCGGCGTGTATAAATTATACTTAGCATACGAGGCTGCGTCACCAATTTTAATGGTGCAGGCTTGTGATACTTTTGCCAGTATTTTAAACATGTCTTCGTCGGTACTATCATCGCCGCAGGCAAGAATAAAGTCATATTTTTTTTCCTTTAAAAGTCTTTTTGCAATCGTTCCCTTATCTATGCCCTTGGTACGAATTTCTATAATCTTATTGCCAGGGGTTACCATAATATTTAAACTTCTGGCAACCTGGCATACCTCATTATACAGCTCATTTGCCCTCATTTTTGCCTGGGTCGGTTCGGCGTTTCTGTAATGCCATACAATCGAGTATTCTTTTTCTTCGATAAAGGAATTTGCACATCTCTTTACATATATTTCGAGTATTCGATAGATTATTGGCCTCCAGTTTTCATCTGTAATTATATGTTTGTCAGTTTCCCAAATACCATTGCCCGACTTCATCTTGGCGCCATGTTCTGCTACCAGGTTTACCGGCAAGTGCCCAAACCATTTTTCCAGAGTCTTACTATCTCTTCCACTAATAATGTAAATGTGATTTTTCTTATTTTCACAAAGCCTTGTCAGCAGCATTAATAAAGAATTGTCAGGAACTGCCTTTTGAGGATCAGCGCTAAAAGAAACCAACGTACCATCGTAATCGAGTAACAACAGCCGCTTGTGGGCGGCCTGGTATTGCTCATATATAAGCATCTTTGTTTGGTGGTCAAGAAACATGAACTCGAACTCTCTTTGCCTGTTTTTTATATTGTGCAACTGCGTAAAAAAATCTTCGGCCCAGGTGTTTACATTGTAGTCGCTTATTCTTTTTTGCATAACAGAAAGATGCCTTGCCTGTTCATCAGTACTCATTTCCAGTCCATCTTTTATTTTATCTGCAAATCCATCAATGTCATTGGGATTGACGAGCAAGGCTTCCGACAGTTCCCTTGCTGCCCCTGCCATTTCACTTAACAGCAACACCCCTCTCAGGTCCTGGCGGCTTGCAACAAATTCTTTTGCCACTAAATTCATCCCGTCCCGCAAGGGAGTAATTATTGCCATATCACATGCGGTATATAAAGCAATTAATTGGTCGAAAGCAAGATGGGTATATTGATAAATAACAGGTTTCCATGTTATCGTGCCAATGGTGCTGTTAATATTACCTATGTATTCGTCAATCTCCCTTTTTCGTTCAGCATATTTTGGAATGGAATCACGAGAGGGGACAATCACAATTATAAAAATTGCCCTTTCTCTGTATTCGGGGAAATGCTCTAAAAACCATTCGTAAGCTTTTAATCTTGAGAACACACCTTTTGTATAATCTAACCTGTCGACCGAGAAAAGTATTTTTTGATTTTTGAATTGTTGCTTATAAAGCGTTCTAAGGTCTGCAATTTCCTTTTCATTAAAGGCTGAATTAAATTTTTTGAAATCGATGCTTATCGGAAAAACATCAATTTTAACAAGCCGGTTTTTATATTTTATAACATTGACCTCTGCGTCGATGCCCAAAACCATTTGAAGGCTATTTATAAAGTGATTGGCATAATCAACGGTATGGAACCCTATAAGATCAGCACCTAGTATCCCGCTTAAAAGCTCATACTGCCATCTATCGGGCATTAGCCTGAACAATTCGTAAGACGGAAAAGGGATGTGCAGAAAAAAGCCAATGGTTATATTGGGAAAGTGCGTGCGAATCATTCCTGCAAGTGGTAATAAATGATAATCATGTATCCATATAACATCACCTTCTTTTGCATACCGGCTTATTTCGGTACAAAAATCTTCATTCGCTTTTATATAGCTTTCGTAGTATTCACTTTTATACTCTGCGTAAGATGGGAAATAGTGAAACAGTGCCCAAATAACCGAATTAGACAACCCGTTATAGTACAAATCGTACGTGCGGTGATTAACAAAAACCGGCAAAAATTGATAATAGCTTTGACTGAAACTTTTCTTCGCCTCTACCCAATCTGCCTGGCTGCAACCCGGAACACCGGCCCAGAATATTTCTGAAAATTGATTTTCTCCTCTTTCATTTGCATTATTCAGGTAGCTGTCTACAGCCGAAACCAGCCCTCCGGATGAATTATTAACCTGCACCTGATGGTCTATTGTTGCTATATTAATCGGTAACCTGTTAGAAATAATAAACAGTCTTTTCTTCATGGTTATGCCGGTTTATAGGTGTAATTATGTTTCAATCAAAGTAAGTTACGCAAATGTCCCAATGTAGTTTTTTTATAACACCGCAAGTGTTATCAGCATAATGAAGCATGCCTTCTTCATTTCCAGTTCTTTGATAAGCTTTTTGTAATAGATCAACAAACGGCTGGATGAGCAAAATGATGGTTTAATATTGGTTATTTTGTGACGCAACATAAGACATTATTGCTGTCATTAAACAACGCTACATATTTTCCGGTGTTAAACAATGTAAGTCGCTTTACATGCGGAAACTTACAGATGCCCTTTGCACCTGCAGTTAAAGTGATTGCGCCCCCCGCAAATCGACGGGGCAGGCAGCAACGTTTGTTGCTATGAAAAACGGTAGCCGGTATCCAAATAAAACAAATTTCAACAGTTTGTAAAGTGCATTTTCTACTGTTTAAATCGGGCCGTCTTCAGATTCTTTCAGATATTTTCTTACTTCTGCCGTAGCGTAGCCTACTTTATCAATCGTTGTTAAAATGCTTTCCGGAGAAACAGCAAGTGTATAAGACCACCACAATAACTCACCTACGTTATTACTGTTAATTTTTGTAAGGTCAACCGGCTTTTCGACAATGTATTCTAAACTCATTCAACTTTTGTTTACATTATTGCTTTATTAAAAATACAGTATCTTTTTGAAGTACTACCTTTAAAAACTGGTATAATTGCTCTTGTTGAAAGGCGGTAGATCGTCTTTTGGCTTTATAAAATACTACGGGCACGGTATCCATTTTACCCAGAGGATCTGGCATTGTAAGCCAACCGTTATATAAAGTATCGATAAAAGAAAATGCTGCTTTCGTTTCTTTCCTCAATTGCACGTACGATAAAGTATCCACAGCATGGTTTTTACTTGCATTGGAAAGGTTCTCTAACTGCAGTTGCTGGAACATTTGTCTCGACACATCAGCACTTAATGCATTCACTTCTTCTTTGGTCATATTTACCCGCATAGATTGCAGGTGATATTTTGCCATATGATGGCTTTTTAAGGTACTGTCAATGGCTGATTTTATACTATCATTTAAAGGCTTTCCCGAATGATAGACTTTAATGAAGTTAGCGGTGTCTTTTGCATCGACCTCCCACTTTAATATTTCATTCCCCTGATTTTTTATCGGATTTATTATTAAGGCACTTATCTCTTTTTTAATCTTTTCCTTCTGATAAACTGTGTATAAAAAATAAATACTGGGCGCTAAAACTATTATGCTTATTGCGGTAAACCAATAAGAATATTTCTGCTGCAATTTTTTATTGACAAATTCTTTTTCAGGAAAATGCAGATACTTGACAATAAGGTAGGTAGCTAAACTTATAAACACTGCATTGATAAAGAACAAATAAAACGCGCCCAAAAAGTAATTCCATTGCATAGTAGCCAAGCCAAAGCCTGCGGTGCAAAGGGGTGGCATTAATGCTGTTGCAATGGCAACCCCAGGTATAGCATTTGTTTGGTCGTGTCTTGATATGGATACGATGCCCGCAATACCTCCAAAAAGGGCAACCAATACGTCAAGCAATGTTGGAAATGTTCGAGCCTGTTCTTCGCTTGTGATTTGTCCTAATGGTGTTAATATAAAATAAAGAACCGATGCAAAAAGACTTATTACTACAGCTAACGCAAGGTTTTTTAATGAACGAATGAGCAATTGTTTCTCATGGATGGCAACGGATAAGCCTACTCCTAAGATCGGCGACATTAATGGAGATATAAGCATTGCACCAATGATGATAGCTGCTGAATTGGTATCTAAACCTATAGAAGCAAGAATGGACGAACAAAGTAATATCCATAAATTATAACCACGCAAAGTAACACCGCCACTGATGGTTTCCTTTGTCTTTTCAAAATCAGACGTTGCCCTTAAACTCAATATATGCTGGATATATTTTCTCATCTCGGAATAACTCTACCCTGTTAAAAAGTGATGAATAAAGTTTCAATCTTTCATATTCATAAGGTCAATCATTAAGTTAAAGGCATCCATAGAAGATGGATTGGATAATTTTAAAGGCTTAATTATGTAGCCGGAAATCCCTAGCTTTTGCGCCGCTTCTTTATCAATTTTCTCCTCTGAAGTAGTTAAAATAAAACATTTTAAATGCTTCCACTTTTCATTGTTTCTTACTATTTGTAAAAGTTCTAAGCCATTCATCCGGGGCATATTTATATCAATTAAAATAATATCAGGCAGAGAGGCTGCTTTTCCATTATAGCTATTTAGCAAGGCAATTGCTTCTTCACCATTTTTAGCCAAACCCAGTTTATAAACCATATTCATTTTATCCAATGTTCTTTGTATATCCATTGTATCCAAATGATCATCTTCTACCAAAAGTATATTTATAATCTTCATAATAAGTTTAATATTTTTTAGACCATGTAAATGAAAAAGTAAATCCCTTACCGGGTTCTGAAATTATTTTAATTTGTTCTTTTCTATCATCCAAAATTTTCTTTACTATAGCAAGACCCACACCGGTACTTTCAAAACTATCTCTCTCCTGCAAAGTTTGGAATATTATAAAAATCTTATCATGGTATTTTTTATCAATCCCGGGTCCATCATCTTCAACAAAAAACTCATAATAAGCAGTATCTTCTTTGCTATAAATCTTTACTTCTCCATTTGCTTTGTCATGATATTTAATTGCATTGCTTATCAGGTTGGTAAAAATTTGTGTCAACAGAATTTTTTCAGCATGTATAAAAGGCATGTTTTTATCGATCGTAACAGAAACTCCTGTTTTTATTGGGATGGCTTCTACAATTTCATGTACTAAAACGCTGACATTAATTTCTTCAATTTCATTCAAATCCCTCCCAATTCTTGCGAACGATAATATTCCCTTTATTAAGTTCTCTAACCGCAGCACTCTTCCTTTTATTAATTGCAAATATTCCTGCAACTTAGGTGGTATTTCATTTAAATAATCTTCTTCTATCCATGAAATAACATTGTCAATTCCGCGTAATGGTGCTTTTAAATCATGCGAAACAATATGTGCGAACTGATCTAGCTCCAGGTTTTTTCTTTCTAGCAAAGTAATATTCTCTTCAAGCATTCCCGCCATGTGATTTAATGACCTGCTAAGCTCACTTAACTCATCATTGCTCTTGTCTTTAACCTGCACCTTGTAATTACCCTCGGCTATGTTATTAGCCATATTCACCATTTTTAAAATACGCCTTGAAATATGACGAGCCAGAAACATAGCGATAACAAATCCGACAACTATAGACAGAGCCGTTAGTAAAATTGAGACCAGTTTTGTCTGCTGTTCGCTTCTCTCCAGGATGGTTCTTCTTTGAATCCTGTTTGTATATTCAACATTCAACAATTCCCTGAACGCCAGTTGCATTCGCTGATTTAACCTGTCCTGTTCTTTGAGCGTCTTTTGTATGTGTAATACTGAGAGATTTTGCTCAACGCTATCTTTTGCAGCTTTAATCTCTATGATGGGCCTGGCAAATTCTTCAAACCATTGATTGTACAAATTTTTTATTTCATTCAGTCTTTTAAACTGATTTGAATTGACGGGAATGATAGAAAAAAGTTCATTTAGCAATGTTTGGTTTTCAAGAGATGTAGTATCAGTGGTTTGAAGTAAATAATTTTCCCTGATTGACATATATCTCTTTAATCCACGTTCCATGTAAAGAATATTACGTTGAAGTTGATTACTTTGCCTTACTATATTGCCCGATTGGGTAAGAAATTCTGCGTTGGCTCTGACTTCTTCAGACTGTTTATAATTGACATAAGTGGTTATTGAAAACATCAACAGGATAAAGAATATGCTGATAAAAATGAGAGCTGATATCTTCATTCATCAATTACTTTTCTAAAAAATAAAGTTCTTTAATCTACTTAAATTAAGCTGCCAGTTTCCTTGCAAATTTGCCAATGGTTAATCCCTGCACCATGATAGAAAACAGCACAACAATGTAAGTAATGGAAACAAATACTTCATTATAAGAAGTTTTAGGCAACGATAAAGCCAAAGCTACAGAAATACCACCTCTCAAACCTCCCCAGGTTAAAATCGGGATCGCATTTCTTTCAAAAGCTTTACCAAATCGCAATACAGCTATCGGCATGGCAACGGAAATAAATCTTGCTAATAAAACAATAACGATGGTTATACAACCCAGCCAAAATAAGGTTTGACTGAATGGAATAATCAACATTTCAAAACCAATGAGTAAAAATAAAATAGCGTTTAATACTTCATCCAACATTTCCCAAAACTTATCAATGTAATCTCTTGTCACATCACTTGTTCCTTTTTCAAAGCTTTTGTTGCCTGTAACGAGACCTGCTACTACCATTGCCAACGGACCGCTTATGTGCAGGTAACCTGCCAAACCATAACCGCCCATTACAATTGCCAATGTTATTAATACCTCTATCACATAATTATTTATGGACTTTAAAGCCCAAAAGCCAATATATCCCAACAGCAACCCGAAGAGCAGACCGCCGCCGGCTTCCTTTAAAAAAAGCCATCCTATCTGCAAAGCAGAAACATTATCATAACCTACTTTGATAATTTCATAAATGGTAATAAAAACCACCACAGCCACTCCATCATTAAAAAGGCTCTCACCTGATATTTTCATTTCGAGTGTTGGCGGTATTTTAGCTCTCTTTAAAATGCCTAAAACAGCAATAGGATCTGTAGGAGAAATTAATGCACCAAACAGCAAACAGTAAATAAATTCGATCGGCATACCGAACCATTTGGTTACAACAAACATTAAAGCCGCAATAATAAAAGTGGATACTATTACTCCTATTGTGGAGAAGGTAATGATTGCTGCACTCTCTTTTTTTAATTGTTTTACATCAATATGTATAGCTCCTGCAAATAATAAAAAAGCCAACATTACTTTCATTAATGCCGTATTGAAATCAATGGCTTTTATTACGTCTGTAATTTTTATAAATAACCCCGGATGGATGTTACCTGTAGCAATCACAAATAGAGATACTATTAGTGATAAAAGCATGATACCAATAGTAGCAGGTAATTTAATGAAGCGGAAATTGATGTAACCAAAGATGGCGGTTAATACAATAATGCCGGTAATGAGATTGTATATTTGCAAAGTGTTTATTTTTTATTGTGCTGTATTTAATTTTTCAACCGGCATTTCCAGTACTGTTTCATCTTTATGAAAATCGTGCATATACTGATGCATTAAATGATCGTACAAAGATTTTTTATCAATTAGAGAAGAAACTAGTACAGCCACTATACCTGCAATCATCAGGTGAAAAATTACACTGTGCCGGTCGGTCATTTCCAACACGAGTATTGCAGAAGTAAAAGGCGAACGTGTTACACCCGTTAAAAAAGCAACCATTCCGGCTAGTACCACGATATTGGTATTGGTTGCCGTCAGCTCAAACCAATGAGCTATTAATGACCCAACGGTAGCACCAGCACTTAACGATGGAGCGAATATTCCCCCGGATGCACCTGTGGTAAATGAAAGCACGGGTCCGGCAATTCTTAATACCGGGGTCATCAAACCTGCATATTTGTTTCGTGAAAACAGCAAGGAAGACATTTCTTCTTTGCCGGAACCCAAAATAGTATAGCTTAAAAAATATGCTATAACTGCAACAACAAAAGCACATGAAAGAACATAAACTATTTCGGATGCATTGTTTTTAAAAGCCGACTTCCATTTTAAAACTGCTACAATAATTTTGCTCATAACGGCACCCAGCAATCCTGCAACGGCAGCTACTAAAGTAACACTCAAAAAAATATAGGGAGATAGATTGCGTACATCAGGGAAACCCAAATAGAGGTATGGACCTAAGAAGCCTTGCGCCGTTAAACCTGCAATGATCACCGCCGAAAGAATGGCTATTTTAAAATAACTGATGTGCGTTTTTGTAAGTTCTTCCACTGCAAAAACGATACCGCCCAAAGGAGTATTAAACGCAGCAGCAAGCCCGGCCGCAGCACCGGTCATTATCATGTTGCGCTTTGATATTTTGGGGAAAGATTTTGGCATTAGCTGGTTTACTTTTCTAAAGATGCAACCTGCAATATGTATCGTTGGGCCTTCCCTGCCTATGGCTCCGCCGCCTACTATCATCAAAAGGCTTGAAATGATTTTTACTATCATTACTTTAATGCTAAGTAGTTTGTCTATCCGGTGGTCGTATTTAGGATTTGCAAATTCGACGGCAGCCATTACCTGCGGAATGCCACTTCCTTTTGCATACACCGCAAACTTTTTTACTATCCACCACGCAGTTATAAAACATACAGGTGTTACTATAAAGATTAACCATTCATGTAAGTGAAACAAATAAAATGAAAATCTTTCACCCAGCCCGAACAGTTTGGTATAGGCAACTGCCACCAAACCGGTTAACAGCGAAGCAATCCAATAGGGAAGCGGTAAAAGAATGTTTGCTCTAGCCCTGGCTCCCCTCTCTCTTAATCTGTCTTTTATTGAACTATCCACGGAGTATTTACTTTATTCGGTTCTAAAAAAATAAAAAGGCTATTGTTGAGCCTTTTACAAAAAGCAAAAGTACTTACCATTTTTTACTATGGCTTTAAAGAGTTAATAGTGAATATGTATAAGGGCAAAAAAAAGCCCAATGAAGGGCTAAAAAGGCAAACACTGGAAATAATGAGTACGCTGCCTTCAACTTAGCTCATCATAATGCACAGGCCAAGGCCATCTAATTTGTTCTTCAGATAAAACTTTGCACTGCTTTGCTCATAATCCTACCATTGTTCCAGCAATTTTCATTTTCTGCGAATGCAATTTAAGTGTATGTAATTTATTTTTTGCAACAAGAACGCACGATGATATATTGGCTTTGCATCAAAATGATCTTTAAATACTTTGTGCTTTTGCCCTTTGGCAACTTCTCTATCAGTTAAGCCTTCTTTTAATCTTAAAAGTATTTTGCTTTGCCATTTTCCTCTAACCGCTTTATTATTTCATAAGCGATAAACCGGTTGCCATTGCTAACTATTTTATTCAAATTATTATCCTCATTTGGAAAGAAAAATATACATTGAACATGGTTTGGCATAATAGCATGGGCAGTAATTATGATGCCATGCTTTTCTTACAGAAAAACAAACGCGGCTTCACTGCTATGTGTTGTTCGGGTGGACATGAACACAGTTTATTGCCTAATTCCACGACTTTTGCCTTTTGCCGTACATTTAAAAAAAATTAATTGTGAACGAACTGAAAATTGTTGGAACTGCAGAAGCTTTGAACGACGGGCAGGTTTATAAAACATTTTTAAATAGTAAGCAGCATACTTTACTTGCAGACGAGCCGACTTCGTCGGGAGGTACGGATGTAGGACCTGCGCCCGGCGATTACGTTTGTATGTCTCTTGCCGCTTGTAAAGTAATAACCTTAAGAATGTATGTTCAGCGTAAGCAATGGGATGCAGGTGAAATACAGGTAAAGGTAAACCTGGTAAGATCCAACGGAACTGAAGGAACAAACCATTCTTTTGTTTGCGAACTTTCGGTAACGGGCAATTTAACACAAGAGCAAAAAGACCGCCTGCTCCAAATTGATAGAGCATGTCCTATTCAAAGCTTCTAATTAAGGGTTCTACTGTAAGCACTGTATTAGTGTAGCTTTAGTTTTGCGTACTTAACTATTTTTCAGAAACTACAAGATATAAGATAATTTGAGGTCAGTTGTCCTTTCAACTATCTTCATTATGAGCAATCAAACATCTGAGCTGCAAAAAGAGTTTGAATTAGAAGGAATGATTCTTTTTAGCGACGCCGTCTTTGCAATTGGTATAACATTACTTGTTATCGAAATTAAATTTCCAGACGTTCACAAGGGAGCAACTTCGGCAGAGTTATTTCAACAATTCATACCAACTATCATTGGTTTCCTCGCCTTCATTCTTAGTTTTTTCTTTATAGGCCTGCTATGGTCAAGACACCTCAATATATTCAGGTATGTAAGAAGTTACGACAACGGAGTTATTTTTTACAACTTATTATTTTTGTTTTTTGTAGTTTGTTTCCCGTTCACCGCCTCTGGTTTAGAACACTTTCGCCCTTCCTTTTTTTTACCGATGTATGTGTATGCAATAAACCTTGCCTTTGTTTTCTTATCTCAGTATGCCTTATGTAACTATATCTTCAGTAAAAAAAGAAATTTGAGTAAAGAAGGATATGATGCCGAGAAAAAATACCTTTTGCTTAAGAGCAAGTATTTCGCCACTTCCCTTTGTTCCATTGTTTTGATCGTTTTAATATTATCATTCATTTTTCCCGATTTTAAATATTTGCCGGTACTCGGTTTATACGCATTTGCTATTATCGCACGAATAATTAGAAGACGTGTCAGAAAGTATAAACCAACACCTGCCTCATGAGTGGGTTAAACCAATTATCAGAAAGGCTGGATTATCGTTTCTTTTTAGAATAACTATAAAACATCGTTCCAATACTTTTAGGTATTACTGGCAGATATAAACCCTTCGCAGTAATTTCTATCTGAATATAGAAAATAAATAACAAACCTGTGCTTTTCAATTTCTTGCCTGTCTGAGTTAGAAAGTGGCGACTAAACAGAATTACGAGAAAGAAGCGTCGGAAATGGCAGATGAAGATGTGAGCTATACATGCAGAAAGCTGGATGATGAAGTAGTGAACCGACACCAGATCAGGCTGATACTTAGAACCTCTAAAGAGCATTTGCCCGAAATGGTTCCCGACCGGCAATTATTGAGAAAAATGAAAGGTTGGTTGCATAACATTAAAAGAGGAAGAATATTTATGAGCCAAACTGCGTCGCTACTATGAAACATTCGTTGCGTCGCACTTTTGAACTGAATAACAATATGCAGCGTGGTAGTAGTTGTATGTATGTATGAATGACATTTGGTAGCGTAAATTTGTAACACTAAATTTTAACAATGGCAGCAGGACATTTATTAGATACAAAAACTGTAAACCTGAATGATATATTAGGCAACGGTAAAATATATCGGGTTCCTCAATTTCAAAGAGATTACAGTTGGGAACAGGATAATTGGGAAGATTTGTGGAATGATATAGAGTTGGCGGCGGAATCTAAAAATGCACACTATATGGGTTCGGTTGTGTTGCAAAGCACTATTGGAAAAGAATATTTGATAATAGACGGGCAACAGCGCTTTACCACTTTAACCATCCTCACCCTTGCTGTTATAGATGCCATCCAAAAACTTGCCGATAAAGGAAATGAAGTAGAGCAGAATAAGGAGAGGATTAATATTTTAATGCGTCAATACATTGGACAGAAAGACCCTGCTTCATTAAGTTACTCCAGTAAACTTTTTTTAAACGAGAATAACGACGGTTTCTTCCAAAATCGTTTGATTGGATTTAAGGATCCAATCAACGTAAGAAAGCTATCAGATTCAGAAACATTGATGTGGGAGTCGTATAACTTTTTTAAACAAAGAATTTCCCAAAAGTTTAAGAACAGTACAGGAAGTGACTGCGCTTCTTTTTTGAACAATGTTGTGGGTGAATTGATGATGTTTATTCAAATAACCGTGGAGGATGAATTGAATGCCTATACCGTTTTTGAAACACTGAATTCAAGAGGAATAGAACTTACTTCTACAGACCTGCTAAAAAACTATCTTTTTTCCTTAGTGGCTAAAAGTGAGACCGACTTAAAACAAATTAAAAACCAGTGGAAAAAAATAATTGATACTGTTGGGCTGAGGGAATTTCCAAATTTCCTTCGCTACTTCTTATTAGCCACACGTAAGCCGGTAACTAAAGAATATTTATTTAAAGAGATTAAACAGTTCGTAAAAACGGGTCAGGAGGTTTTTGATTTGCTGGATCAGTTGGAATTCTATGCTTACAATTATATGGCGTTGGGCAATGCTGATGATGACCTGTGGAATAGCGAAAAGGACAACAGGAAGGCTATTGGAATTTTAAAATCATTTAAAGTCATTCAATGGAAGCCCTTAGCTATGGTAGCACTTGAAAAAATCGATAACAATGACTTCAGGCGTTTGTTACAGGCAATTGTAGCCATATCATACAGGTACAATGTAATAGCCAAAATGCAAACGAATGAAATGGAAAAAGCCTATAGCAGGGCTGCAATCAGTTTGTATAAAGGAGAAACGAAAAATATCCATGGAATATTGAATGACTTGAAGGGCTTGTACGTGAGTGATGAGGACTTCAAAAGTTTCTTTGCACTCAAGCAGTTTAATACAAATAATTCAACCGATAAGAAGTTAGCGAGATACACATTATACAAGTTGGAAAGCCAGGAACAAGGAGGCAGTTCGTATGACTTTGAGTTAGATGACGGAACTATTGAGCACATACTTCCTGAGAGTTATCCCGAAACATGGCATGAAGAATTTACCGAGGAAGAGTATGAACGGAATGTTTTTATGTTGGGAAACCTTTCCTTACTGGAGCCTGGTAAGAACTTTAAAGAGGCAGCAGATAAAATATTTGGAGAGAAAAAGCCAATATATGCCACCAGCAAATATGCTCTCGCAAAAAACATAAGTGATCCGCAATGGACATCGCAAAACGTTAAAAGCCGGCAGGCACATTTAGCCAGATTAGCTACAGGAATATGGAAAATACAATTTCAGGTTTTATGAACCAAACCACATGGCTACTATGAAACAGCCGTTGCAATCTGTGATTGTTTTCGTTCTTCCAGTGAAAGAAAAAAAGAAAAGCACTCTTGTCCCAGGTAACAGTATTGAGCACGAAATTGGAAAAAGAACAACCACAAATCGTTCAGGAAATAGAAAGCCGCCTTAATGTTTGTGATAGTTTAGAAGAAACAATTACCAACAGCCAAAAACAGTCAGAGGCTTTAAGGCAAAGTATTTTAAAGAAAGCGTTGGGGGGAAAGTTGGTGTAAGCATTAAACGGAATTGTAACTTTAATCATAGGAGAAATATTAAAATGAGAATCAAAAAGATTGAATTAAAAAATTTTAAAAGATTTACTGAGTTAATTATTGCTAACATTCCGCAAACTTCTAAACTAGTATTAATTATTGGTTCAAATGGCTCTGGTAAATCTTCTTTATTTGACGCTTTTGACTGGTTGCAAAAAGGAATTTATAAATCACAGGTAAACGATGCTAATTCTTATTATAGAAAAAACCAACAGGTGCAATCGACCGCCGTTATTGAATTTACAAATGGCAAAAGAATTACAAAAGTCGATACGGAAATTTCCGAAGGAACAGATTTGGTAAAAAGATTTATCGGAAGAAGCAGTATCCGTATAGTTCCTCATATTTCAAATAGTGCTGATTTAAATAATGTATCCATTGATGGCGATAGCCCTAGGACTTATATAGAAAATGATACAAAGTTTATTAACGATGTTTTTCTATTTATCCGCAATATCAATAAAGCGTTAAGAGACCCTGTATTCAAGGGACAGCAAGCTGATACTCTTCAAATATTTAAAGATTTTATAGATCCCTTAAATGCATCTTTACTTAAGATTTTAGGGGGCGATGAAAAGACAACCATTCAAATAGCCGAGTTTGAAGATGCAACACCAAATCAAACGGCCAAACTCATCTTTAGAAAAGGCAATTCAAGAATTAATTATGACTTACTTAGTCATGGAGAGAAGCAAGTAATAATTTTATTGATAAATTTTATTGTAAGAAAAGAGTATTATGAAAATTCGATAATTTTTATCGATGAAATGGATAATCATTTAAATACAGCTTTGCAATACAGTCTATTAGAAGAAATTGTAACCCAATGGATACCTGAAAGTGCACAATTGTGGACTGCTTCTCATGCACTTGGATTTATTGATTATGCAAGAACTAGTGAAAATGCCTCTACTATAGATTTTAACTTACTTGATTTTGATTTAACACAAGAATTAACCACACTTCCAAAAGATAAGCTAGACGTATACGAGATTGCTATTCCTAAAGCAACCATAGCGTCAATTTTAAAAGGGTACAAACTTGTTATAGCAGAAAATAAAAATGCCGAACACTTTAATGCAGCTCTAGGTGCAGAAGGCTTTTTGTTTTTACCAGCCAATAACAACCGAGAAGTTTTTCTTACCGTAAAGTCTGATAACGATAAATTAGGGTTACGAGACAGAGATTATTTAAGGACAGATGAGATACATCAAATAGCAGCTAAAATGTCCAAGCTTAAAATCCTCCGCTTATATTCATTTGAAAATTATATATACCATCCGGCTAATATTTCAGAATTCAAACCAGACTTCGATACTGATGATTATGTAAAAAATATCATTCAACAAAAAAAAGACCGGCTAATTGCAATAATAGCGGAGATAGGAACCTCCCGGCAACATTATATCGAGTTTAAAGATTGTATCAAGGATGATGGAAATTTAAAGCCTATCACGGATGCACTGCAAAGTGATGAGTTTGACATTTTCTATCCCTTCTTTAATATGAAGAAACATTATAGCAAAACCTATTTGTCTGCACTCAATCTTTCTACCAGTGATCTTTCCCAAACTCAGTGGTTTAAAAGCCAAATATCGACAGTACTTAACAGCTAAGAGATAAATAATAATTATCTAATTCATCTTTAGCGCATGATTGTATGAGGTTTTGCATGGGCAGATAAAAATTAAAATTTGAAAGATGCTTACTTTCCGCCTTT
>JBBPZJ010000105.1:0-3709 GCA_038199395.1 Chitinophagales bacterium | reverse complement strand
TTGTTTGTAACAAGCCAGCCAGATCGTTGGTTCCTACAACTTCTCCCTGTTGCTGCAAATGATAAATTGATTTTATATAATTTTCTTCACTTACCGAAAAGTTCATGAAATAAATTTTAGACAAATCTAAATTTTTATTTCATTAAATCAAATTTTCTATAAGAAATTGAATCTTTGTAGCATTTGATTAATGACTAATTTTATTTTTTTAAATACTTCTAGATGAAGAAATACCTGCTGTGCGGAATTATACTTTTTACTTTATTTGCGTGTAAGAATAAGAAAACGCCTTCGGGGAATAAAAACATTGAAGCAGCCGAGTTCTTCAATGCTTATGACGATCTGAAACTACCCTTTGCTGCATCTGACACCAACATTAGAAAAGTGTCTGATACTAATACCATCAGCTATGATATTTTTACCCAGTTCATTCCTGATACCATTTTTAATGATGTCTTCGGCAAAGAGAGGAAACTAACCATACATCCCATAGGTAAAATAGAACAAAAGGGTAAGGAAACTTACTTTACTACCCTTGTTACCAGTAAAGGCAATTCTGCCATTTATCTTTCTGTTTATGACAAAAACAAGGTTACTGCTAGTATGCCGCTGGTAGTTTCTAATGATGATGAAAAAGTGACTACTGCAACGATAGACAAAAAACTTACTATCGTGATAAATCAGGAATGGACAATTAAAGATGATATTTATTACAAGCGAATAATTTATGCTTACAACAACGTAGGAATTTTTACCACGGTACTTACTGAGACAAATGCAGACAGAAGAGCCGGAAAAATAGTAAGCAATCCGCTTGACACGTTTCCGAAGAAATATAAATACAGTGGTGATTACAAAAAGGGTAGTAAGAATTTGGTGTCGGTCAGAGATGGCAAGAAGCCGGACGAATATCTTTTCTTTGTTTATTTTGAAAACGGTAATGAAGCAGAACCATGCGGAGGAGAAATAAGAGGTATGATGAAAATGGCTTCAGATAAAGTAGCAATCTTCAAAGGCGATGGAGACCCTTGCCAATTAAACTTCAATTTCACTTCAAATACAGTTGCGGTTAAAGAAACGGGCAGTTGCGGAAATTATCGTGGTATAAAATGTTTCTTTAATGATACTTACACGAAAAAGAAAGACGTAAAAAACGCTACAAAGAAAAAATAGAAAATTGCATCCTTCGATCGCCTTCCATTATAAATGCAACTATTTATCCAAAAGTTTAATCTGAATGCTTGCCATTCAGAAGCTCGGTCAGATCTTTTGTAAAAAAAATGGGTAAAGTAGCAAAAAGCTACTTTAATTTTTTTCCTTCTATATTGCACCCTTTTTAAGAAAATAACTATGAATTTTAGAAATTATTCAGTTCCTTACCAGGTTGATGACCGCTATTCAAAACGTGTTGCATATTTCTCGATGGAGTTTGCGATCCATCAGTCATTAAAAATTTACAGCGGTGGTCTCGGTTTTCTTGCCGGTTCGCATTTACGTAGCGCTTATGAATTGCGTCAAAATCTTATCGGCGTGGGCATACTTTGGAAATACGGCTATTATGATCAGGCCCGAAACCAGGATCAAAGCCTGCAAGTAACCTGGATGGAAAAAATTTACAGCTACCTTGAAGATACCGGGATAAAATACCAGGTATTAATTCATGAGTCGCCTGTTTGGGTCAAAGCTTTTTACCTTCCTCCTACCGTTTTTAATAGTGCTCCTCTGTTTTTATTATCAACTGATCTTCCTGAGAACGATTATATCTCACAAACCATTTGTCATCGTTTGTATGATGCAAATGTTTCTACCAAACTGGCCCAATTCATTTTATTGGGGGTTGGAGGGGCTAAGCTCATTGATGAACTGAACTTTAACCCTGATAAATACCATTTGAATGAGGCGCACGGAGTGTCTGCAGCCTTTTACTTATATAATAAATTCAAAACGCTTGAACAGGTAAAAGAACGCCTTGTTTTTACTACCCATACTCCTGAAGAAGCGGGCAATGAAAAACACGATATTTACCTTTGCCAAAGAATGAGCTATTTCTGTGGCCTCAGCCTTGAGGAAGTAAGAAAAGTAACTGGCATTCAGGATGATTTGTTCAATCACTCACTGGCAGCCCTTCGTTTTGCAAAAGTAGCAAATGGAGTGTCTCAATTGCATGGACATGTTAGCCGCGAGATGTGGAAGAATTATGAAAACACTTGCCCCATAAAATCTATAACCAATGCGCAAAACTTTAGCTATTGGGCTGATAAGCAGTTATATAATTATATGGAACAGGGTAACGATGTTCTTTTCGATGACAGAAAAAAACACCTGAAGAAAAGAGCTTTTGATATTGTTGCAGACCAAACAGGTAAATTATTTGACCCGAATGTTTTAACCATTGTATGGGCGAGACGTTTTGCAGCCTACAAAAGAGCTGAATTAATAACAAGAGATATTGAGCGTTTTAAAAAACTAATGTCAGATACAAAATATCCGGTTCAAATTATTTGGGCTGGTAAACCGTATCCTTTAGATTATCCGGCTATCACAGACTTTAATAACCTTATTCATTTAAGTAAAAGCTTTAAAAATGTGGCTGTATTAATAGGTTACGAGTTAGGACTTAGCAAACGTCTTAAACAATCTGCAGATATATGGTTAAATAATCCAAGAGTACCGAGAGAGGCATCAGGAACCAGTGGTATGACGGCTTGTATGAATGGAGCTGTTAATTTTAGCACAGATGATGGATGGATACCGGAATTTATTAATCATGGAAACAATGGTTTTGTAGTACCGCAGGCAGATTACGAAAACCTGCATGTACAAGAGCAGGATGAACACGATCTAAACCATTTATACCGCATTCTTGAAAATGAAATTCTTCCGGTATATTATGACAACCCTGACACCTGGAGACAAATAATCAAAAACGGTATGCGTGATGTAAGATTTCAGTTTGAAAGCAACCGGATGGCAAGCGAATACTATTCGTTGATCTATAATTACTGATCTTTGTACGAAAGTTTATGTAAGGTCTGCCCCAAAAGGCAGGCCTTTTTCTTTTAGTAAAAAACTCGCCAGTGCTGAAATTACCGTTTAAAGAAACTCCTATGCTGGCGTGTAAAAACAAAAAGGGGCCAGGATAGAAATCCAGCCCCGTTTTTAATCCAATATTCTATGAAAAACCACTTACATAGAGGCTTTTTTAGAACGTCAGGTTGCAAGGCGGTAATAATATACCAGCGGGAATTATAAAACAACCCTGTCCAACCAGCCAAAAACATCACGTAAAAGACTTCTATTGATAGTCTGAAATAACAACACTTCACATAATGAATGTACTTTTATAAAAATGAGACGATGCCTAATAAAATTTTAATAGTTATCAGTGGCGCCAGTGGCGCTATCTATCCAAAATTATTAATTGATAAACTTTTGGAAATAAAAGATCAGTGGGATGAGCTTAGTGTTGTTATGAGCAACAATGCAAAAGAGATCTGGAAAAGTGAACTGGGCAATGAAGAGTACATTCATTTACCAGTTAAGTTTTATGATAAGAACGATTTTAATGCACCTTTTGCTTCCGGCTCTGCCAAATACAATATAATGATTGTTTCCCCATGCAGCATGGGCACTCTTGCCCGTATTGCAAGCGGAATAAGTAATGATCTGGTAACCCGGGCTGCAGACGTTATTTTAAAAGAACGAAGAA
>JBBPZJ010000104.1:0-14052 GCA_038199395.1 Chitinophagales bacterium | reverse complement strand
GTAATCAGTAAAACAAAGAACTTAACCCGTGCCTTGTGCCATTGTAAATGCTGACTAAAATAAACCAATAACGCACTATATGTGTCATCAACCTTAGTAGTTTCCATTAGAAGTAGATGTGGTAATTTTCTTCTAAAGAAAAAACTGCTAAGGCTTTTTTCATACCCTTGTGAAATAATAATTAACTGCCTGCTACTTTATTCACAACTTTTGTCATGTACTATAGTCGTTCAGTTAATTAAGTTTCACGCAAAGAAAACAAAGGAGCAAAGACGCAAAGAAAACCTTTTCTTCCTTTGCAACCTGGCGATGTATTTCTTGGCGTCTCTGCGTGCAAGTTCATAATGCTTTAGTAAACGACAATTGAAATGACAATGAGTAATTTCTTTTCCATTATTGATACTATGATTTCTTTTTTTCAGCCTTAGTAGTCGACTGCCTCTTAAAAAATGAGTAAGTGCTTTCTGAAGGTAAGCATCATGCTAGTCATTAAACTCTTCATCAGCAATTTGAATCTATATACAGGCAGTATTTGTGATATTTTTTTAAACAATTAGCTAAATAACAGAAAGTTTGAAAAGTTTTCATATTTCATTTAACAGGTGACTTTCACAATCTTATTCACATTGCCACTTATCGTGAGACCGCACTTTTGGCAATTGCTTAAATTACTGTACGTTTGTCTTCCTTAGATTTTTTAAACCGACCAAAGCATGAAGTTTATTGTTTCATCATCATCGCTATTAAAACACTTGCAACAAATAAGCGGTGTAATTAATTCCAATACTGTTTTACCGATACTGGAAGATTTTCTTTTTGAAATAGAAGACAAAAAACTTTCCATTGTGGCTACCGACCTGGAAACAGTGATGCGGGTGCAAATGGAGGTTGAAAGCAAAGTAAACGGAAGAGTATGTATTCCTTCTAAAATTCTGATCGATTCACTTAAGAACATTGCTGACCAGCCGCTTACGTTTAATATTGATACTAATTTTGCTGTTGAGATTACCAGTGATAACGGTAAATACAAGGTGATGGGCGAAAATCCGGATAACTTTCCTAAAGAACCTGGTTCTGACGATACCACCGCTTTTACTATGCCGAGCAGTGCTTTGGTTACGGCCATTAATAAAACGCTTTTTGCCGTTAGCAACGATGACCTTCGTCCTGCCATGACGGGTGTTTTTTTTGAGCTGAGCAAAGACTATATACAATTTGTGGCGACAGATGCACACCGACTAGTTCGTTATAAAAGAACAGATGTTTCGTGCCCGAAGAACGAAAGTTTTATTGTTCCTAAAAAGCCGCTGAACCTTTTAAAGAATGTCTTACCCGATAACGATGACCCATTAACAGTAAGCTATAACAGCAACCACCTGTTTGTTTCTCATGGTACCACACAGTTGATCTGTCGTTTAATTGATGCTCGTTTCCCTGATTACAAAGTGGTGATCCCTACCGATAACCCTTATAAGTTGGTCGTAAACAAAGGAGATTTCCAGGGTGCACTTCGCCGTGTCAGTGTTTTTAGTAATAAAAGCACCAACCAGGTGGCGCTTAACATCAGCGGAAGCGAATTGCAAATGGCTGCCCAGGATGTTGACTTCAGCTTTGAGGGCAACGAAAGAATGAATTGTACCTACGATGGCGAGGATCTCCAAATTGCCTTTAATGCCCGTTTTTTAATTGAAATGCTGAACGCAGCAGAGACTAGCGAAGTAAAAGTTGAGTTAGCGACTTCTACAAAAGCAGGGATTTTAAAACCGACCGAAAGCGAGGAGAATGAAGATTTGCTAATGCTGGTGATGCCGTTGATGTTGAATAATTAGGACGCCCCCCGCCCTAAAGGGAGCTATGATAATACTAATGAATACTTTCGAAATATTAAACCTCTTCTTTTTAAGGGGTTTTTGTTTTTAGTTTTTGTGGTACGGGCAGGGGTTCTTTACTAATTCATTGTTGCGTTGCATTTCGTTCATCGGCAAATCTTTGGGAAGCTTTCCTTGTCTGAACCGGGAAGGTGGGATGAGTGGATTATTGGGATCTAAACGCCTAACTCTTCGTTCTTCTTTGTGACTGTTCTTTTCTTTGTGGCCTTTGTGGTTAAAAATCCAGCCACATTCAGAACCTACTTTGGTAAGCCATAATCTTGTTTTGATTTCCTTTTTTACTATGCGCCTTGCTGACTTTTTGCCTTTTTCTTTTTACCTTACATAGGCATTAACGCTTGCTTACGATGTTTCAAAGCATCATCAACTATTTTCAAACACTTGAACACAGACCGATTGAAAGACTGCTGTTTTAAGTTGCCGGGATGCTTTTGCTGTGGTTTATTGAAGGTGCTATTCCCTTGTTAAGTTTAACCTACCAGAAAAATAAAGTAAGGCATGCAACAATTAATCTTTCATTTACGGCCATTCACCTGGTTATCCATACAGGTTTTGCTGTTGTTATAGTTCTATTATCTGACTGGACAAAAGTGGTTGGTTTTGGTATCATTCACTAGTTTCACGCTTTCGGTTTTCGGGGGTATCATCATTACCATCTTTACACTTGACTTCTTGGCGGCTGGCTGGTTCATTTTACCGAGCACAAGTTGGGATGGTTATGGCGTTTTCATATTATTCATCATGCCGACAATAGCGTTGATGTAACAACAGGCCTGCGCCATCATCCGGTAGAAAGCGTATTGAGAGGGATATTTTTTCTTGCAGGAGTAGCTTTTGCAGGTGCACCCATGTATGCAGTTATGATTTTTCAGACGTTGCTCGTGATTACGGTTCAGTTTACGCATGCGAATATTCGTTTACCTGGTTGGATCGATAAAGGTCTAAGCTGGATCATTGTTTCACCTAATATGCATAAGGTTCATCACCATTACCAGTTGCCTTTTACTGATAGTAATTATGGTGCTGTCTTTTCCATTTGGGATCGTGCACTTGGAACTTTTATGCAACTGGACGCTAAAGACATTATTTATGGAATTGACAAGCATTATCCGAACGAACGTGATGAGGATTTTATGTTGTTGTTAAAGCATCCGTGGACGAAAGATTTCTGAACTGTCAAAGTCGGATTTATGAGACTAATGGTGTAATATACTTGCGTTCTTCTTTGTGTAACTCCATGCAATTGTTTCTCTGTAGTTCAAACAGTTCTAACTCTTTCCTTCAACTGTCATTTTTCTTCCTCTCTTCTCCTTAACCCCTTCCTCTTCCACCTTAAACCTTGCTTCCTTTCCCTATTTTTGCCACCTAAAATTATATGTATGAAAAACACTCCTTTTACAGAGAAGCATAAGGCTATGGGGGCAAAAATGGCCGAATTTGCAGGATATAATATGCCAATTAGTTACTCTGGTATAAACGACGAACATGCAACAGTGCGAAACAATGCCGGAGTGTTTGATGTCAGCCATATGGGTGAGTTTATTTTAAAGGGAGAAAATGCTTTAGATCTCATACAAAGAGTGACTACGAATGATGCCTCTAAATTAACAGCAGGCAAAGCTCAATACAGTTGCTTTACCAACGAAAACGGAGGAATCGTAGATGATTTGATCGTGTATTGTATAGAAGAAAATAAGGTGTATATGATAGTGGTAAACGCATCAAACATCGAAAAAGACTGGAACTGGATCAATAAGTTCAATACAAAGAATGTAGAGATGCATAATGTCAGCGAAAAAACTTGTCTGCTCGCCATTCAGGGGCCGAATGCAACTAAAATATTGCAGCCTCTTACAGAAACAGACATTATGAATCTGAAGTATTACTCTTTTGTAAAAGGAACATTTGCCGATGTAGAGAATGTGGTGGTGAGTGCTACGGGTTATACAGGTAGCGGCGGGGTAGAGATTTATTTTGAAGACAGAGACGATAATGCTGATAAGATCTGGGATGCTATTTTCCAGGTAGGAACGCCACTTGGATTAAAACCCATTGGTTTAGGTGCAAGAGACACGCTCCGTTTAGAGATGGGTTATTGTTTGTACGGAATGGATATTGATGATACAACCACCCCCCTCGAAGGTGGATTAGGGTGGATTACTAAATTTACAAAAGACTTTACTGCAAGGGAGATTCTTGAAAAGCAAAAAGCAGAAGGAATTACGCGGAAACTCGTAGGTTTTGAAATGGTTGAGAAAGGTATTCCTCGTCACGGTTATGAAATAGTGGATGAAAACGGACGTAATATTGGCATAGTGACCAGCGGCACTCAGGGACCTTCATTAGGGAAGGCTATAGGTATGGGGTATGTATCAAAAGAGCATTCTGTAATAGATTCAAAAATATTTGTAAAGATTCGGAACCGGCAATTGGAAGCAAAAGTGGTAAAAATGCCCTTTGTTTAAATGTTTTTAAGAGCTAGGGAAACTACCTCTTTTGTTAGAAAAAAACTTTTTAAAAAGAGGGATAAAAAGAAATATTATTATAATTTTTCTACCGTATTAAAAAGTGTGCATTAAGTGTAACTGCCACTGCTATTAATCCACCTTGACTTTTAAAGTTATTAGGAGGATCTAATTTTGGAATATGTTATTGAAAATAGTGGGTCTCGTTCTAATAATGTTTTTTGTTTCCTGTTCACATAGGATTATAGAGACAGGCAAGGCGTCATATTATGCTGATAAATTTGACGGGAGGCAAACATCTAGTGGAGAAATCTTTAAACAAAGAGAAAAGACTGCAGCCCATCGTACACTTCCTTTTGGTACAAAGGTGACTGTAAAAAACCTCGCAAATGGAAAAACTGTAAAAGTTCGCATCAACGACCGCGGCCCATTTGTAAAAGGACGTATGATAGATCTAAGTAAAAAAGCAGCAAAGAAACTCGGCATGGTAAACGCCGGTGTTGCAAATGTGGAGATAAAATACAAAGGAGCTGTTGTCAAGTAATCTATATTATAACTCACAGATCAGGTTCTTTCCTTTTTACAACCAGCACCCAGTCCCCCTCCAGCATCAAGTAGCCATATTCGTAACAGAAGTAGTAGATGTTACCTTTTTTATTGCTGTAGGTATGAGTAAAAAATTTAAACCGAAACCCCTTTTCCAGCATCTTAGACTTTGTCACCTTTGCCATTTCCTCATTTCCAGAAAGCGTTTCTTGTAAGAGTCTCCGGTTTTTCCTTAAAGTATTATTGATGTTCCTTACATAACTGTTTGTGTCGCTGTTCAGCTTGTTGTTATAACTGTTTCTACAAAAGTCACCGCAAAATTTTTTATCTGCCCTGCCCTTCAACAACTTGTTGCATTCAATGCATTTGTTTTCATTTGTTTCCATATTGCTACTCATTTTTTCGTTTAAAAGTTGACCGTAAACAATGCTAATTGCTTATTTTAAAACAGTCAGCTTCTTTCTATCCGTTTGTAAATACTTAAAAGTAAGTATATACAGATGTAAATGGTTATAGCCAGATAACTTTTTATACCTAATACATCTTTGTGTTGTAAATAACGCAAACGAAAACTGTAAAAAATTAAAAACGAACAACATGAAGAACAAAGTACAACTGATCGGAAATTTAGGTGCAGCACCAGAGATTAAAACAATGGAAGGTGGAAAAAAAATGGCCAGAATTACATTGGCAACAAACGAGACTTATACGAATGCAAAAGGGGAAAAAGTAACTGAAACGCAATGGCATAATGTGGTTGCGTGGGGCAAAACAGCAGAAATAGCAGAAAAGCTTTTTATGAAAGGGATGGAAGTGTTGATAGATGGAAAACTTATGAACCGAAGTTATACAGACAAGGATGGTAATAAAAAATATATAACCGAAGTGCAGGCTAACGAAGTGTTGGTTTTTTCGAAGAAGTAAATTTCGTTATGTTTCCAATAATATAAAGACCAGTAGCGCTTTATAGCTCGACGGTATGATGTCTCACATTTTAAAAACGTAAAGTACATAGTTACTTTGCGTTTTTTTCTCATGCCGTTCTTTCCTTGTTAGTGTCACTATTGGAGAATGATTTCACTTGCGCACTCAGTTATCCGTTACATTAATAACAATTTCTTTCGTTCTTCCAGATTAGCTGCCGGATCTTTATTTATCTTCTTCAATAAGATCATATGGGTTTTATATTTGCTCCTTATGAATAAAAAACCGACGCTCTTTACCTCTTTATCACCTGCTTTGCTTCATCTAACCAATTTAAAAAATACCGTCGTTGTGATCATTGATGTTTTTCGTGCTACTTCTACTATTGCGACCGCTTTGTACAATGGAGCCGAAAAAGTTATTCCTGTGTCTGGCGTGGAAGAATGTAAACGATTGGGAAGCGAGATCCCAAATGCTGTCACGGCCGGGGAGCGGGAGGGAAAGGTAATCGAAGGATTACAATATGGTAATTCACCTGCCGAGTATCCCCGGGAATTTATAGAAGGTAAAACATTAGTGCTTACCACTACGAATGGAACTAAACTGCTGCACATGGCTTTTGAAAAAGGGTGTAGCGCAGTGGTAACAGGCTCTTTTCCCAATCTTAGTGCTGTTTGTCAATACCTGGTTTCTTCAAATACAGATGTTGTGCTGGGCTGCTCGGGATGGAAAGACATGTTTAATCTTGAAGATACACTTTTTGCCGGGGCGTTGATCGATCGTATAAAGGAACATTTTGTGATACATGATGACGCCAGTCTAATGGCCCAGCAGATTTATAGGCTCCACGAGAGTAACTTATTTAAATTTATTCAAAATACTACGCACTGGCACCGGCTTGCAGCCTACGGTCTACAAAAAGACCTTCACTATTGCATCAGCATCGATGTTGCCAATGTATTGCCTATTTTCAAAAATGGCGAACTGGTAGCTTTACAATAAGAGCAGGCAAATAACTTGTAATACGATAGAACTATCCATATTTCCCGCATCTTCTAAGTCATACAAACATTGCTATAAACTTTGCCACTTTCAGTAAAGGCACTTCTCTTAAATCGGAACAGTTTAGGAAAACAAAAAGAATACTTGCTCAGAAACACAAAGTAGCCGATGGGTGTTCTTATATTATTAAACTGTAATTTCTTAACAAAGATTTCATTCACCTCTTTCTTTTTACTTTCTTAAGCTGATTGCTTTACGTTACTTTTGCGAATTGCCCATTTCTTAACAAAAGACCGCAAATTACAGAGGTTAAAGGAGGGGGATAGATCGTAAAACAACAAAATTTTTGTTACTGTTATCAATCTTTACAGCTAATATTCATGGCTTTACCGCATCTTATAAAACATATATATAATAACGGAACAGACGAAGTAATTCGGCGTGGAAAAAAGATACATGCTATTGGCAACGTCGAGCTTATGGACTACGACGATATAATGGCGGCAGTAACATTTCGTGTAAAAGACGACATTTATTCTACCTATTATAAAGTCCTGGTAAATAAATTTAAAGAAGCATCGACTCTTTCTCTCCGCTGTAGTTGTCCTTATAACCTGGGTGAAATTTGCCGGCATGAGGCTGCTGCTCTCTTTCAGTTGCAGGAGTTACTCGACCGAAACATGCTTGACGAAAAGGATCTTTTATACGACCAGAAGCACACGGTCGTAAAGATGAAGCAGCTCGATTTGAAAATGATTCGCTTGCTGGCCTCGCCACAATCTTTTGCAGATGCTGAAGAATACCTGCGCAATAACAAAGCGACGATACTTGAAGCAAAAGATGAAAAGGTAAAAGCAGAAGTAGAAAAAGATAATGAGAAATACAAGGTGCTGCTGCAGAAGAACGAAGAGAGAAATTTTGATACTAGCTGTAATTGCGATAGCGATAACAAACATCCTTTGTGTGTGCACAAGACCATTGTTTTTGTACAATTACTATCGCGCTACGGAGTAAATTATTTCGACACTATACGCAATTGGGATAAAGAGAAAAATAAGTTGCTCGAGGCATACGGATATTCGCTTTCAGACAACCTGAAAGGAAAGTTTGAGTTTGCTTATAAAGAAGGTAAGCCTTTTTTGAGAGTTCTCGATCCTTCAATAAAAAGAATTGCTCAACCAGTCATTGGTCTTCAGAAAAAACCGGTATATGCATCGGTGGCTGATGTTGAGGTGGAGGAAGAAGTAGCGAAGCCGGCACCAATGCAGCTAGGACTGGTATTTATTGAAAACAAAGATCAATATCCGTTTATACAGGTTGAGGGAGTACAGGGCGAACCAAATGAAGATAGAAACGCTTACGCCGGCAAAACCGAGAAGCTGGATTTGAATAAGTTCATCAATACAGAGGTATTTAGTGAAGACGACAAATTGCTGGTTCAACAACTCCGTAAACTTCAACCTGTAGAAATAACACGTTACTTAAATAGAAATTCTCCTTTTAGTGGCATTTGGGAGAATATTGTGCAACAACATAATGATGAACTTCCTGAAGAAACGAAACGTTTGATAGTAGAGTTTTTACAGCCCAGGTTTAAAAAGCTGTTTGCAGATTCCAGTCCACATTTTACTTTTTTTTTACCACCTGGTAAACCGTTTACTACGGCTAATCTTACCAAGGTTCACTTAAGTGAAGAACCTGCTATAATTAATTTCAACATTACCTATAGTAAAAATGCGTATGAAGTACAATGCTTTGTTAAGCTAGATCATATTGAAATTCCCGTTACAGAGAGTCAGCTTGGTTCTCCTTTTATTTTTTTCTATGACAACACATTGTTTCTGTTTGAAAAGCCGAACGATGTCTTGCTGATGGAAAAGTTCTTGCCGTCCGGCAAATTGCAGATAGAAGAGAAGGACTGGAGCAGCAAGTTGCAGGACATGATCTTGCCGTTGGCAAAAGACTACAACGTTCAGTTCAACAATGTAAAGCGTGAAGACATAAAGGATCTGAAACCTGTTGTAAAGCTGATGTTGAAAGAGAAGGGTGACTACCTTATGTTTCAGCCGGTATTTGAGTATAAAGGTTATGAGGTAAAGCCCCAGGAGAAGGAAAAAATCATCATTCCGCAGCAAGACAAATTACTGGTGATTCAAAGAAGTATTGAGGAAGAAAAGGCATTTGTAAACAAGATCGAAAGTTTGCATTCTCAGTTTATACGTCCAGATGACTCTGATAATCTTGTTTTAAAGGGTGCAGAGGTTTTAAAAAATAACTGGTTTTTCCTTTTTATAGATGCAATGAAGGAAATGGAAATTCCGGTTTTTGGATTTGAAGCTTTAAAGAATTTTAGATTCAATACTTCAAAACCTTCCACTAAAATTTACATCAGTAGTCACACAGATTGGTTTGATGCAAAGGTTGAAATATTTTTTGGTGAGCAAAAAATCACCGTCGCAGATGTAAAAAAAGCATTGGCAAATAAACAGCAGTTTGTGCCATTGCAAGATGGATCTTTAGGAATTTTACCTGAGGAATGGATAAAAAAGTACTCTTTATTATTTAGAATTGGTGAAGGCAAAAGCGAAAAGATGAAGCTGAGCCGTTATCATTTTAGCGTGATTGAAGAGTTGTATGAAAACCGTGATGAAGAAGAGTTGTTCTTTCAATTGGAAGAACGCTACGATAAACTTAAAGAGTTTAAAAACATAGAACCAATAGATGCCCCCGAACATTTAAAGCATATTTTACGCCCCTACCAGGAGTCGGGTTTTCAGTGGCTTAACTACCTGCATGAAGTAAAGTGGGGAGGCATTCTTGCTGACGATATGGGTCTTGGTAAAACTATACAGGCACTCTCCTTTATACAACACATCAAGGAAACAAAGGGAGCTTTAAAAGCACTAGTCGTTTGCCCTACCACCCTTATGTATAACTGGGAAAATGAAATAAAAAAGTTTACCCAGTCCCTTACCTATTACATTCATCATGGCGGTATCAGAGATAAAGGGCAGGTATCTAATCCGCAGGTCGATATTATTATTACAACTTACGGTACTCTTAGAAGCGACATAAAATCTTTTGTAGAACCCGATTTTGATTATATCATTCTTGATGAGAGCCAGGCAATCAAAAATCCGTCGAGCAAGGTCACCAAAGCTGCCAGCCTTTTAAAAGCTAAAAGCCGGCTTTGCCTCAGTGGTACTCCTTTGCAAAACAATACTTTTGACATATTTGCTCAAATGAATTTTCTCAATCCCGGTATGTTGGGAACGATGGAATTCTTTAAGCAGGAATTCGCAGTGCCTATCGATAAGTTTGGCGAACAGGAGCAGAAAGAGCATTTAAGAAGGTTATTGTTTCCCTTTATTCTCAGGAGAACCAAAGAGCAGGTTGCAAAAGATTTACCCGATAAAACCGAGATGATTCTGTTTTGTGAGATGGGAGATGAACAGCGAAAAATTTACGAAGCCTTTAGAAACGATTTTCGTGATAAGATTTTAGGAGTGGTAGAAAACCAGGGAATAGGCAAGTCTCAACTAACCATTTTACAGGGTTTAATGAAGTTGAGGCAAATCTGTGATAGCCCTGCTATTATGAAAGATGAAGAGAAGTTTCCGAATGTTTCTATAAAGCTGGATGAATTGGTGAGAGAAATTACAGAAAATATTAGCGATCATAAAGCACTCATATTTTCACAGTTTCTTGGAATGCTTGGCCTTATAAGGCAAAGGCTGGAAGAAATGGGAGTAAAGTACCAGTACTTTGATGGAAGTACCAGTGCTCTTGACCGGGAGAAGGCAATACAAGGTTTTCAGAATGATGATTCGTGCAGAGTATTTCTCATATCGTTAAAAGCAGGAGGTGTTGGTCTTAATCTTACCGCCGCTGATTATGTATACATTGTTGATCCGTGGTGGAATCCTGCCGTAGAGCAACAAGCTATCGACAGAACGCATCGTATAGGTCAGACCAAAAACATTTTCGCCTATCGCATGATTTGTAAGGATACAGTAGAAGATAAAATATTGAAGTTGCAGGAGAAGAAAAAAGCGCTTGCTGCGGACCTGATAACCGATGACGCAGGATTTGTGAAAAACCTTACAAGGGAAGATCTGGAGTATTTGTTTAGTTAAGGGGAGAAAGGATATACAAAGGGCCGGACACTATTTCGTGTTCGGCCCTTTCAAGTTTAATCACTTTTTTTCCTGCCGTTGTTGGTCTTAGAAACCAACAACAATTCTTATGAGGAATGTTGCAGGTGATACAGTTGTAATGAAGAAAAAATAAAGCAATAATAAATGCCTTAAATAGTTCAAAAGCAGAAAAACAATTGTAAGTTGTTATAATATTCCTGCTTATGAAAATCACCTACACTTACTTCTTACTCCTTATAACATTTACATACAAAATCTTGCTTCTTTTTATACAGAGTACATGCACCGCCCTCTTTGTATCATTTTTTCATCGTTGTTGCTATTGTCTAGTAACAGCAGAAGCGACGGTTAATTTTGCTGCATCTTAGTACGTCTATAGCGTCTGCTTTACAGTTATTTATGCCTGACTTTAAAAATTAAAACATGAAAAAGGTTGTTATCTTAAATCAACTTTTTATTTCTTCAATGTCTTATATCTTATTTTCTACTGTTGCAATGGCGAAAAAAAATAAGTCGTTAATTGGATCAAGAATTCAGGTTGCTTATAAATTTAAAAAGTGCATTTTAATTCTTGTGCTATTGAATTCCTCCGGGTTTGTTAATGGACAAAAATTTAAAAAGTGGCAACTCTCTTTTCAGTTACAGCCTGAATTGACCTTTCACAAAAATGATTTTGCCTTTAGATGGAAAGAAAAATATACAAAAGCCACATTCAATCTTGGTTTATCTTCATCGCTACATTACAATCTTACAGACAGACTGTTTGTAGAAGGTGGATTAGGTTTTATTTCAAGAAGATTAAAGACAAAGGTTTTTCTTGATCAATCTTTACTACCTCCACCTTATTATGACTCTGTTCTAATTCTCTATGTACCTAAAAGTGTATCTTTTAGAACCTTGCAAATTCCATTAAGTATAGGTGTTAATTTTCTTAGGAAAAAAAATATTGATTTTTTTGCTAAAGGAACTTACATATACAATTTCCTTTTTAATACTAAATATGAAGTAAATAATTATCCAGGCTTCAAAAAAGAATATTGGCAGGGGTATTCGATAAATGTTGGATTAGGTACAGATTATCAATTAAACAAAAAGGTTACTTTAACAAATTCCATATCTTATTCCCTGGTCAATACAGTAGCAAGAGACTTTTTTCTTTATAGTCAGGATGAAAGATATATTGCATTGACCCATACTTTTTTGCAATTAAGTACAGGGATTAAAATAAGGATTTAAGCAGAATTAAAAATAGGATCGAAAGTGATATTTGATCCTCAAGGAACTGTTTTCTGCCGTTGCAGGTAATAACACCTGCAACGGCAAAGTAGAAGTAAAACCTCTACAGAGCGAGTTTGCCAGTTACCACCAATAACACATGAAGGAAAAACGCTCTTCTTACTTTTTATCATTAAATAAAATTAGTATGAAATCAACGTGTATTCTGCTCTTGTTTTTATTTAGCAACTACTCCTTTGGGCAAAAAGAAAAAAGTCAAATTGAAATAAATCCTATTATGCGGTATGATAGCTATCCGGAGTTTTCTTATAATTATCTGGGCAGAGCAAGTACGGATTATCTCAAAATAGAGGCTATAAGTTGGGGAATGAGTGCCAATTACAAAAAATCGTGTGCCACGCATTTATTTCTTAAAGCAGGTATAGGATATTATAAATATGCATATAATAAATTAAATAATCGCAACTCATCCTTTGGCGCAGGCAATTCAAGGGGAGTAGATTACCCGAGCACTTTATTTATCTTATTTTATACCGATAAGTATTGGTACAATACAATTTCAGGTAACCTTGGTCTTGAGCGTTGGTTTACTTTAAAAAAAGATATGCAAATAAACACCAGCATTAATTGGACTCATTACTTCACTTATTCAAAGCATTATCATATTACCTATGACCATCCCGACAACCCAATAAACAACAATTACGTGGTACCTCAAGGCAGATATTTTGGAAATTCGGTAAATCTTACTGTGGGAATTACAAAGCAGATTAACAGGTTACTCATAGGACCTTCGATAATCATTCCGGTATATGACCTTTGGAAAAAAGATATAAAGTTTACTGAAAATGAAAAAGAAAGCAGAAGCAAATGGTTCGGTGGAATAGGTATTGGCATTACTTTAAGCAAACATCTTAACTTTTAAATTTAACGATATGAACCCTTCACTAAAATTTATAATGCTGCAGCTGGCACTATTTATAAGCATCGTTTTTTGCAATGCACAAATAAAAACGAAAACATTCGATCAGAAAATACCTGATCATTTAAAACCTTCTAAAGGAATATTGATACAAGAATACTTGGTACCTAACCCAAAAAAGATGGATAGTATTGTTAATGATCCAAAGGAAATAAAACCAGAAGATTTTATAAACAATTTTGCTGTTTCTGCTCCGGTAATAATTGATGTTCTAAACAATGCAAAAATTGTTACAAACCAGGAAACAATAGCTTACCATTTTAAAATAAAAGCAGGATCAGCTAAAAACCTTTCTCTTCATTTCGGAAAATTCAATTTCCGGCCTTTGTTGGTGTTCTTCACCAACAAATGTCAGAGAAAGTCCGCCGTTGTTGGTCTTATGACCAACAACAATGCTCATGAGGAGTGTTGCAGGTGATAACACCTGCAACGGCTAAAATGTCAATTGTTCGAGATAAAAGCCCTCCAAGTAGTCTAAACCTATTCCATAACGAAAATTTTGCCTTATGACTCGACTAATTTTTTTTATTTCTTTTTCTATCCTTTACAATTTTGCTTTATCACAAGAACAAGTAAAACAGATAGAGATTACTCCTTTTATAAGGATTGATAAATACCCTCAATTTTCATATGTATGGGGTGGACGCCCAAGCACCGATTATGTAAACATTAAAGGGACTAGTTTTGGATTAAATCTTGCTTACAAAATCCCCATAACAAAATCAGTGGTATTAAAACCTGGCATTGGCTATTACAAATATTCATTCAACAACATAGAAAAAGTAAATACGCTGTTTGGAAAATCAAACGTAAGAGATATTGGCTTTGTTAGCCCTCTTTACATTCTTTTT
>JBBPZJ010000103.1:0-13035 GCA_038199395.1 Chitinophagales bacterium | reverse complement strand
AAGCCTCTCACGTTTCGTATAAAAGCCTGTGTAAAGCTCCTGCCGCCTTAATGCCGGTTGTTCTGCAGCCGGTAAACAGATAACTGCTGCAGTCTTCGTACCGATCCGAGGCTATCAATACTTTTAACAACGAGTAGTCCTTTCGACATGTCTTCGGTCGGTTTACTTTCGTTCAGCTTCCTTACACGTACCTGATGCCTTTACAGACACCTTTTGACTGAACGTTCAGCACCATGCCTTTTGAACACAGCACCTTCAGGTGGTTTGCATACTTCGTCTGTACAACGTATGCGGTAGACCTACTACCATCTTTTATACAACATTAAAAAGAACTATCCATTCTCTTAATTCGTGACACACCCCCGGCAGGACGAAAATATGTATGAGCCAATAGTTGGTTTTAAATTAGGCAGGGCTATAGCTTTACCTGTAAAAGAAAGGGGTTTATTTGATTTCGACATGGTTTTGAATATTAAATATTTAATAAACGGTTTTATGATTTCCGGGTAAACATCTGTTTCTTCCATTTCACCCTCACATACTCTAATTGGCTTATATTGATTGTTATATTCGTGTGTGGAAGTTTCATTAAATGCAGCATGTTTTAATTCCTATTATTAATTCCTCTGGTTTTTAATTTTTACAACTTAACTTGTTTACCATGCTTCCAACTTTTCTGCCCTGTATCAATCCTGGTTCAAGGGAGGGTAAGTAATGTATACCGGCAAGAAATCTTGAGTTAGCCGCTTCTTTTGCGTAATCATCAAATGAATTGAATGTACGCGCTCCGTAAACCGCTTCATAAGTATGATCTGTGAAAGAATAATTTTTGCCAAAAATATCTTCCATTACTGCTGCGCTTGCTGATGATACCACTGCATGAGCCGGAGTGTATTCAGGGTATGCAGGTGTAGGTACAACGCTGTTCCAGGTTGAATGTCCCATTACGTTACGTATATAAGAAATAGGTCGCAGAAGGTTATAGGTGTATTTTGTTTTTATTACAGAAACAGTAGCCTCATTTAAAGCAATGCCGTGTTTTGCATAAGCTATGGCAGCATCTTCAAGATCAAAATTATTTAATACAATTAATTGGGTTAAAATATTAGTAGCATGCGATGCTACATTAAAGTTGCCCGGTATATCTGCCCAGAACTTTGCGATAGTAGAATCTTCATGGCTTAGTGATAATGAAGCAGTGTAAACTTCATTCACCATCTGGTAAAAAGGAGATTTTACATCTTCTGAGTAAGTTAACAGGGGACCTGGTTGTGTTGCGTCTGCAATATTGGGAATAAACGAACGGTTTGATCCCCAATGTGGGTGAACCGGAGCGCCAAATAATGGCGGTGTTGGTATCCAAAGACCAGCACCGACAGGCGGAACATAAGAGGGATCCGTGATATGAAGATATGCTTCATGGCCACCATCTGTTTTAGACCATTCAAATATGGCAGAAGCAACTAACCGGCCAAAATCAACAGAGTTTTGAAGTTTATCAGGCGTAGCTTTTGTTTGAAACTGAGTAGAAAATGCGTTTTCTAAAGAATCAATTGAAGCCATATTGGCCACAGAAGTATTTGCAAACAAACTTTTAGTGATCATTGCCATTGCTGCATTGGCTGAAGCAGGCCAGTAGTATAATTTTTTATCTTTTGAAGGAGATAAATTTGTAGCATTTAATTGCGGTAATAATGAGTTGCAATTAGGAGTACCCGGAACAATAGCTTCATACAGGACAAGACCTGCATAAGCAAAAGACCTGTTCGTTACAACCGAATTGAAACCCAGTGTAGTTTTAGATAGTTTCATGTGCAGTTTCATCCATTCTACTGCTACATCACCCTGGTATTTTTTTGCCGGCTCACCGGGGAACTCATTTTTTCTGCAACCAGAGATAATCATTGTGATGACAAGGAGCAATGCAGTTACACTTAAGTT
This sequence comes from Chitinophagales bacterium, assembly GCA_038199395.1. GTDB lineage: Bacteria > Bacteroidota > Bacteroidia > Chitinophagales > Chitinophagaceae > Segetibacter. The sequence goes on along the minus strand of JBBPZJ010000103.1, from coordinate 11,094 downwards.
TTTTTTCATAAAAAGGAGTTTTGTTTGTTTGAAATTTATTATGCACCGTGAGTATTATAGAGACTAAAATTATTCGCTTCAGCAGCTTAATAAAATATGGATTGCGCAGTCGGCAGGGGTGAAGTGCGAATTAGTTGATTTGATTGAGCAATTGGGCTGAATGAAGGTCAGAATGCTTCGTTGTTTTTTTAGAAGCGTCAGTCTATATTTTTGCAGAGCAGATATCCTCTTAGTTGATACTCCTGTGAATTCTAATTGGCCTGTACTCTTTGCCGTTCTTCCTCAGCCCCTGTTGTTCTTCTTCTATTTTCTTTCACTTTGTTATTGCCAAAATTTATCGTATAAGTGAGCTTGAAGGTTGTGACAACAAATCTTAAATCAATATCTGTAACTAAATTATGTTCAGGTGCGTTTGCGATAAGTTTATAATGAGGCGGTCCGGAAAAATCTGTAATATTAAATAGAACAGTCCCATATTTTGGGCCTAGTTTTTTTTGCAGCCCAAAATTCAATGATAACATGGGTTCCATTTTAAACATCCCAAAGAAACCCGCACTTTGATAATTGCCATTTACTTCTATTGAATAATTTTTTGGTAATAGAATTGATTGAGTAGAATTTACCCTGAAATTCGGCTGAGAAATTGTAAGTGGTGTTCCTTTGTAAAATGCGTTTAACTGCTGCCATTCTCCCGAAATGTTGTTTTGCACGGTCCACCATTTATTTATGGTAAATGGAAGTGAAAATACAAGACTGATTATATTCTTGTCTTTCTGGTTTGCTGCAGCAAAGGTTTGTTTGTTTGTAGCAGCATCAACTACCGGTGCAAAGTTTGTTATTGTGTTTTTTTCATGAGTGTACGATAAAGAAAAGACGAAGCGGTTGCGCAGATAATCGAATTTTACTGCATTTGCAAAAGATGGTTGCAACGCCGGATTACCAGAAAAAAAGGTGTTAGGGTCAAAAAAGTAAACAAATGGTGCCATGTCATTAAACGTGGGACGGGTAATACGGCGGCTATAAGAAAAATTAAAAGAGCTTTTGTCTGTTAGAGAATGAGACAGAAAAAGGCTTGGAAATAAATTGCCGTAATGTCTGTCAACAATATTTTTCTTGATTTCGGAGCCTAGGTTTGAGTTAGTATATTCGTAGCGCAAACCTATTTTCGCCTTCGTTTTTGCCCCTAACACAACGTCGAATGAAGTATAAGCTGCAAAAATGCTTTCTTTCAAATTGTGCTTTGAAGAAAAATCTTTATCGATAGTCCAATTTGTTTGCGCTTCTCTTTCCACCCTCACGTCATTTATAAAATGTGAAAGAGTTGCTTTTACCCCAGCTTCCATATCAACTTTTTTTCCTAACTTTTTCGAATAGTCAGCGGAAGCTACCCAAAAATTGATCGGTGTTTCCTTCTTACTTTTCATTTGCTCGTCAGAGATAAAATTTCCATTGCCTCCATAAAGCTTATTAAGGTAGGTCAGGTTATTTGCATCCCTGTAGTGAATGTAGTCAAAGTTTACGGACAACTGTTCTTCCTCTTGAAAGCGGTGTAGAACATTAAGATTTGTACCATAATTGTCCAAAGGGTGCCTTTCAAACTGATCGATAAACATGGTTGTGTCTAAGCTGTTATTTACGAAAATGTTGCTGTTGTTTACCGCAGCCATTCCATACATATTGCTAAAGCCTGTAATTAAAACTCCTAATATCGTTTTTCTGTCTAGCTCGTAATCTAAGCCGATTCTGGCATTATGGTTTCTCCTGAAGTCATTTCTTTTAGTGCTCATAATGTTTTTTATTGTATTACCTCCATTAATTATTGTACGATTTAGACCGAATAGAGTGCCGGGAGTTACGCGTGCAAAAGAGTAGTCTCCATAGAAGTTCCACTTCTCTTGCCTCTGATTCAACGTTATACTACCTGACACTACAGGGCCTCCATCTATTCCATACCCTGCTGTAGCAGAAAAGGAACCGTTTGCACCATATTGCGTGTTTTTCTTTAAAACTATATTGATAAAACCTGCATTACCTTCTGCATCAAGGTCGGCAGGTGGGGTAGTAATAAGTTCAATTCTTTCAATATTTGAAGAACTCATGCCAGACAACATCTGGACTATAGCATTAAGAGGCAAACGGCTTATTTTGCCATTGAGCATCAACATAACTCCGTCTTTGCCGTTCATAGATAAGGTGTTATTCTGCTGGTTAACCGTTATGCCAGGTGAACGCATTAAAACTTCCAGAACAGAGCTTCCTGTATTGGTGATACTGCTTGCTACGTTTATCACCATACGATCTATTTTTTGCTCAAACATTGGCTTTTTACCAGTCACAGTTACATCCTTAAGTATTACTTTATCTAAGATTTTCAATGTTGTTATAGAAATGACTCCAACCCCATCCACTTGAAAAACAAAGCTATGCGAATCTTTGTAACCTGTGTAGCTGGAAGCGATAAAGTAGTGACCCGCTGGTATTTTGTCAAAAACATAAGTACCATTTTGTGTTGTTATGGAACCTTTAACAAGCGAGGAGTCTTTTGATCTGTGGAGTAAAACACTTGCCCCGTATAATGGGTGTCCCACGCTGTCTACTACCTTGCCACGTAATAAACTTTGTGCATTACAAAGGGTAGTAGTAAATAAGAAAAGAGCGATCCCGGCAATTGGAAGTATTGCTTTTCTTTTCATAAGCTAAGCCTTTTTTTAAAAGAATTCAGATAGCGACCAACTGCTGCAACTAAAACGACGATTGCTGATAATAGGGGGGTACACTAAGATAATAATAACATTTGATATTACATAATCGAAATATCAATTTTGAAAATGAGCTAAGCATTTAAATTCCTGAGCTTTTATTAAGTTTTTCATAATCAGTACTATTTGTTAGTAGGAATGCTTACAGCAGAGTGAAGTTATTAGCGCCAGGAGTTATTATATTATTTCGGTACTACTATTTAAATGGTTTAAAGCTCTATTTCTTCCATTTCACCATCACATACTCTTATTGTTTTATGATCATTGTTGTATTTGAGGCGTACCAGGTAAATTGGTCTTTCGTTATTTTTTGTCATATTAATTTCCTGAACTGATGTGATTGTATAATCGTAGTAGTTAATTTTTACAGTTGCTCTTACATCTTTTGGTAAATTGGTTTCATTGTAATATTCAATGGAATGTAACCATCTGCCATTTTTATCATAATAATTTTGTGTTCGAACACCATTGGAAGTGAACCGTGCGACAAATCCGCTTTTCACTTCTTCCCATGTTTCATCCCAAACATTAGTATAAGTATTTTTAAAATTCTGAACAGCTTTAAAATTTATTTTATATAATGCACTTTTGTCATTTTTTGTCTCGCTTTTAGTATTTGGAGAACCATAAGCTGAAAGATTTTTAACATCAGCGGAGTTGGCGTAAGCCATTGAATTTTGAGCATCAGCATTTACAAATGTTGCAGTGGAAATTGCGGCGGCAGTGAAAGCTAAAAAATACTTTTTCATGGAAATACATTTTATTGGGTTTGAAGATTTAGTTTCAGGCTTTTTATCAACCTTTCTGAAACAAAACTATATCCCCGTTAAAGTGTTTACCAGCTTCATTGAGCAATTTGCATAAGCGATTATCAGTTTGAAAAAACAAATGAGCAGTTGGAGAGAAGTAATCATTCTTTGGAAGGCAGAAGCGTTTTTAACAACAGATCTTTCCTGCTCCGGGAAACGTCAATAGTAGAACCGTCACTCATTACAACATACCCTCCTTCGCCTTTTACGTATTTGTTTATCTCATTTATGTTTACCATGTAGGAGTGATGGATGCGGACAAATGAATAATCTTCCAGTATTTCTTCTACATCTTTCAAAGTACGTGATACAACTATTTTTTGTTTGTTTTTCAGAAAAATAACAGTGTAGTTACTATCTGATGCGCAACTTATAATTGTATCAACAGTTATCATATTTAATCCCTCAAGGGTAGGCATGGCAACTTTATTAATTGAGCGGGCAGGAGTTTGTATTTTTTGCAACAACAGTTCCAGTTGCTGGGTTAAAGGCGGCTGCTTTCTCTCTGTTACTTTGTTTACTGCTGACTGCAATTCATCGCGGTCAATCGGCTTCAATAAATAATCGAGAGCACTGAAGCGAATAGCTTTTATCGCATATTGATCATAACTTGTGGTGAAAATAAGATCAAAATCAGGATTCTGAATTTTTTGCAATAATTCAAAACCATTCATCTGCGGCATTTCTATATCTAAAAAAAGCAAATCAGGTTTCTGCTCTTTTATTTCTTCCAAAGCTTCCTTGCCTGAATAACAGATGCCTGCCACTTTAACCTGCGGGCAATAGCGGTTTAATAAAGCATCGAGTGCCTCGCAGCTATACGGCTCATCATCAACAATAATGGCTTTTATCATACCACAACAGGATTAGGAAATTAAGGAATGTTCTTCAAATCTGTCAGCAATTCTTATTTTCAAAATCACCCTTGTGCCCATTGCATTTCCTGCATTATCATATAAATCTTCTAATTCAAAAAAAGTAGTTGCATTTGAATCTCTGTTAAGTAAGGCTAGTCTCTCTTTAGTGATCTCCAACCCCAAAGATTTTTTCTTTTCAACTGATTTACTTTTAAGTGCGGCAGCTTTTGCTCGACCAACTCCGTTGTCCTCAATGATGCAATTTAATAGATTATTTTCTTTGCTTAATAAAACAGTTAAATGGCCTTGTCCTTCTTTGTTCATCAGCCCATGCCATATAGCATTCTCTGCAAAAGGCTGCAACAGCAGGGGAGGGATAAAACTATTTTCGGGATCAATCTCATTTTTGAAACTGATGTTGTAGTCAAACGAAAATTTAAAGCGTAATCTTTCCATTTCAAGGTAAAGCCTTAGCATTTCCAATTCATCATCAAGGGTAATCAGTTCTTTTTTAGAATTGGTAAGTACCATTCTTATCAGCCTGGAAAACTTGGTAAGATAATCAGAAGCACTCTCGCTTTCATTTTTTAAAATAAACCGATTGATAGAGCTAAGGCAGTTAAAAATAAAATGAGGATTCATTTGAGCCCGAAGCGCCTGCATTTCCAGTTCTGTGGCTTTGTGTTGAAGTTCTGTTTTTGTTCTTTCACTTTGCAGCTTTTGAAGTTGTAGTTCATTTTCTGCCAATTCCCGCCGATGTTCTTCATTTCGACGTTTAAGCATAATGTTTCGAAAACTAATACCGGCCAACAACGTTAAAGCAACGAGACCTCCTGCAAGAATTTTTTTCTCGAGTGATTCCTCCTTCAATTGTTGTTGTTGAATCTTCAGTTGCTGCTGACTGATTTGCTTTTCTTTATCCAACAACTCAATTTTCTGTTCAAAATTATATGCTATAAGTTTTGCTTTTGCCTGATCTGTTACAATTGAATCTTTAATGGTAACATATTGCCTATAATAAAATAAAGAACTGTCGGCCTGGTGCCAGCTATCATAAACACTATAAAGAATTTTGTACCCGTCTCTTATAAATGGTTTTGCCCCTGTCTGTTTAGCCATAGCTAAGCCTTCTCTTGCATATTCTAAAGCCGCCCCGTTGTTTTGCATTGCCAAATAGGTTTTAGCAATATCAATTAACGTGCGCATCACCTGGTTGCGGTCATTAGTTTTCCGATGATACTCTAAAGCTCTGGTGAAATTTGTCAACCCTTTATTATACTCATGTCTATGTAAAAAGTATTCGCCGGAGCTCACCAAATAAAACCGAAGCCCTCTTATATTAGAAGTATCAAATAAATTGTAATAGTGCCTTGCAGAGTCATACTGTTTCCTAAGGGTGTACAGTTCTGCAATTTCTCTTATTGAAGCAATATAACCACTAGTGTACTTTCCACGCTCAGGAGGAGGACTTTCTAAAGCGTCAAAACAATAAGCTAAAGCCGTGCTGTAATCTTCGATATCCCGGAATAAAATACCTATTAATCTTAATTGATAGCTTCTAAACCTATCATCGTTATTTGTTATTGCTACGGCCAGGCTTTTTCTTGCCAATTCGAAAGCCTTTTCGTAATTGCCGCTTTCCTCATATACCCAGGCAGTGACAGAAAGCGCCATACAAAATCCTGCTGCGTTATTGTCTTTTTTAAATAAATGGCAGGAGGTATCTAAGTTTTTTATAGCCTCTGCAAACTTACTTTGAAAGTAAAGTGCAGCGCCAAGATTATAATAAGTTTCAGCTAATCTTTTTTTGTTTGCAGTCTTTGTATATAAGGCAATAGCCTCGCGTGCAAGTATTTCTGCTTTGGGGCTATTGTCTCCTTCAACATCAACTTCCAACGACTTTGCCTCTGCCATGCCGTGCACATAATTTATTTTTTTTGCCTCTTTGTAGGCGAGGTTTGCATAATATTTGGCTGAGTCATTAGTTAATGAATGATAAGATTCACCTAATATCTTTACAAAAGCCTCGCTTAAATTATTCAAACAATTCACTCTTGCGCTGTCTTTGAGAAGAGGAAGTATTTTTTTCAAACTGTCTATTCTATGTTCACGATCATGCTGAGATAGTGCATTTGAAGTAAATGTCAACAAAAACAGTACTGAAAAAAAGTTTGTTTTCATATCTGATTTTTATATTTCAGCAGTCTGCATTTGATCTGCAATTTTTATTCTAATCTTCAAAATCACTTTAGTACCAGCTACATTTCCCTGTTCATCTGTTATATCTTCTATTGTGAAAAAGTTTTCATCCTGTATTTCGGCATTAAATAAATTCAAACGTTCTGCTGTTATCTGCAGACCCATTGATTTTTGCCTGTTTGATGATTCTGTTTTTAATGCGGTCGCTTTTTTGAGGCCTACACCATTATCGGTTATAATACACATCAACATATTATTCTCAATGTTTAATTTAATATCAATTTTCCCATAACCTTCTTTATGCATCAGGCCATGCCAAATTGCATTTTCAGCAAATGGTTGCAACAAGAGCGGGGGAATTTCTATTGCAGAAGCATCTATGCTGTTAATAAATAATATACTATAGTTGAAAGAACTTTTGAATCTCAGCTTCTCAAGGTCTAAGTAAAGTCGCAGCATCTCCAGGTCATCATCAAGTGTGATCAGGTTCTTCTTTGAATTGGTTAGCACCATCCGTATTAACCTCGAAAATTTAGTTAGATAGTCAGAAGCAGGTTCACTTTCATTCTTTAAAATAAACCGGTTGATTGAACTTAGGCAGTTAAAAATAAAATGGGGATTCATTTGTGCACGAAGCGCCTGCATTTCCAACTCAGTTGCTTTATGCTGTAGCTCTTCCTGTTTCTTTTCACTTTCAAGCTTTTGCAGTTGTAATTCATTCTCTGCTAATTCCCTTCGATGCGCTTCATTTTTTCGTTTCAATAGAATATTTCTAAAAATGATAAGCCCCAGTAAAAACAAAATAAAAATACCGGCATAAAGAATTTTTTTATGGAAAGACTCGCTTTGAAGTTTTGTTTGCTGGATTTGTTTTTCTTTACTAAGTAATTCGATTTTCTTCTCATAATTATATGCGGCAAATTTTCCTTTTACCTGGTCGTTGGCTACAATATCTTTCGCGGTGATATACTGCCGGTAATAAAGAAAAGCGCTGTCTGCGTTGTGAAGTTTATTATAGACTGAATACAGAATTTCATATCCGTCTCTTATAAATTGTCTTGCGTTTGTTTGCAAAGCTAAATTCAATCCCTGCCGTGCGTATTCCAATGCTGCATCATCGTTTTGTAAAGCGGCATACGTCTTTCCGATATCCAATAATGTACGCATGATTTCGTTTGTATCTTTTAATTTTCGATGATAGTATAATCCGCGAAGAAAATTATGCAAGGCATTTTTATATTGCTTTGTTGCGAAATAATATTCGCCCTTGCTTACCAGGAAAATTCTCAGGTCTTTTTCATGAGCATTTGCAGAATCAAATAAATTATAACGGTATAAAGCCGAATCATACTGATGAAGATGAGTGTATATCTCCGCAAATTCCATTTGTGACCAGGTGTTGTATTCACCTTTACCCTGAGCAATAGAATCTGCCCTTGTAAAGTTTTGTAATACGCTTCGGTAATAGTGAAGAGCAGCAGGATAATCGCCAATACGTAAGCATAATGTGCCAATACCATTTAAAGCGCCTTTTATCGCCACTTCATCTTTATGTTTAAGCGCCATTTGCAGATATTGGTGCGCCAGATCAAAACCTTTATCATAGTCGCCTTTTTCCACGTACATAGCAGACATAAAAGCGATAGCATCCCTCATTCCATACTCATCACCAATTTTCTTATAGTATTCATATTCTTTTTGCAGGTAGCCAATCGCTTCGTCGTAGGAGCTTTGGGCAAAACGGGCAAATGCTAACTGATCATATAAAATTCCAACATTCTTTTTATTGACCGTTTGGTCATACCAATACAAAGATTTTCGGGCAATTTCTTCTTCTTTCTGAAAGTTATTCTCAAAGTGCTGCACAATTCCCGCTTTTCGTGAAAGTGCTTCTGCAATACCATGTATATAATTTACTCTTTTTGCTTCTGTTTCTGCTAGTTCTGAAAAGTATCGTGCTGAGTCTTCATTTGAAATCAAAGTATAGCAGTAGCTCAAATCATTTAAGCAATCAATTTTTAATGTATCATGGAGTGAGGACATTGAATTTTTCAGGCTGTCGATCTTCAGCTCCTCATATTGTTGACACCATCCGTCACATTCACATGCGACGAGAAATATTACTACCAAAAGATATTTGCGCATGCGATGTATGTTTTATTTGTGGCACTTGACCCGCATCTTTTTCAGGCTCTTAACAGGGTTTATGACAAGCTTCGGATAACAAAAGAATGCTTATAAGATATTCAAATTCTTTGAACCCTGCAAGGCCCTGCTGAAATTAGGGCATCATATCTTAAATAATAAAATGGGCTGTGTGCAGAAGCACGTGCGTCAGCAGGATTGAGAAAAAAAATGTTCATTTAATTTCCAGATTTCCATTTGAGGATAAAGGATACCTGCGGCAAAAGGGATTGCTAATAGATTATAATCTACAGCGATGCAAGTTTTGAGTCGTTTTACGATAATGGCTCTTCCAAATTTTATTATTTGAGCCATGTATTTCGGGTCGTTGTTTACCTATTAAATCTGCTGTTTCTGCTGCTACATCTGTTCCGCTACCAACGGCAATACCTGCACCTGCCTTTGCCAACGCAGGCGCATCATTACTACATCACCTGTCATTGCTACTATCTCCGCTCCAACTTTACGAACAAAATCCTTCTCCCATATTTCGTCCTACTCGACTCTCCCTTTCATAGCTTATGTGCCGGGCTAAGGGACCCCGGCATCCTTGCACTGCGTCTGAGGGCAACTCTGTTAGCGCAACTCTTCATAATGCACTGGCACAAAACCGTCTAATTTTAATACGGGTGTGATCGCAATACACTTCGACGGTACGGTCGTCATATAATACCTTCACCTTTTTTCCTGCATAAATATAAGGAACGCTGTAATACAGCTTGTCTTCGTTTAACTGTATATGATAATTTCGCTGTACAGTAGCCATATCCATTTTCTTTGCTGTAAAGGGCTCAGAGGGAAGAACTTTGAGCAGATGTAATTCATGTTGTTCGAAGAGATGGCGGCGGCTGTAAGTGGTTTTTCTGTAAGGTTTATGGTTAAGATCATGCAGTTTATCTTTGATGGCATGATTTAATTGTTCGAGGCTATGATGTTCATTATTACGCAATAAGGCATATACATTTGTGTACACAATATTTAACGCACCCTCCACCATAGCTTTATCCCTGGGGCTGTAATGCCGGGTAGCGCTAAAGGTGGTTTGGTAATGTTCACTAAGCTGATCTACCGTGTGGACACATCTTTTCCAATCATAAATCCGTTGAAAGTATCAAAAAACTTTTCTAATCCTATCCACAAGGTTGTAATGCCGGGCTTTCTTTCAGTAGCGTACCCTTTCCACCCACCTAATTTGGCCATTATCCAGGTGGCATAGCGTAAGGAGGATTTTTTATAAGGGTTTTTCTGCTTTTCGGTCTTTCCCTCCAGCTTTTACACTGCATCTCCATACATTCCAATTCAGATTCTTCAAAGCAAAGACTTGCAGGCATTTCACCTTCCTGATCTGTTTCATATGCTATCTTCATTTGAAATATTTTGATAATTACATCTAGCATTAGTAAGGATAATTTCCTTATAGAACTTCCATATTCTAATTCACTCCCTTCAATATCATATCCTTCTTCCTTAAGTATTCTGAATACTTCCTCTATCATCCATCTCCAACTGTACCATTCTATTATCATAAGCGCTTCGTCTAGTGTTGTAACGGCCATGCTTGTCAATAATCGCCAGCATACTTTGTGTTGCGTTGCTTCTGCGGCTTCTTTGGCTTCTACACAGTAAAGCTTTACTTTGGGTGTAATGTCCTTAGCTGTTCTGCTCGAATTTTTAATTTCTACCTCTGTAAAACGTACCTCCATCTTTGCTGTTCGTTTCTTCTGACCTTTTCTCTTGTCTCCTTCAATTTTAAAGTGGTACGTTCCGGCAACTTTGCATGCACCTACTTTGCTGAATAGTTTTGTGCCTTCAGGTAAACTTCTGTCTGACTTTGCACGTATTAACAGTTGTGTGCGTTCATCAGGAATAGTGGCGAATTGCTCATAGATGTCTCCTTCTCTATCCTGTACTATTATCACCATTGCAGCCTCATGTAAATTTTCTTTGGTTACCTTTGACGATAAAAGCCACTTATTGGATTCTTTATCTTCTATATTCAGCTTCTTATACTTATGCTTGTCCCGGTTTTCCTTTGGCTCCCTTTTCAAATCGCGGTTAAAAAGATGAACGTGAGAAAATCCATAAGGAAAACAATTAACAGCATCAACTACCAAAGATGGATGAAGCATATATCCCAAGCCGTTTTTTGGCGCATTTGTTACTCCTATTGAATCATCATGGTTAAGCCGGTTTTTGTGGTTGTACAGGTTTACTTCCGAAGTATCCTGAATACTTAATACCACTTTGCCTTTTACATTAGCAGCACATCGCTCACTCATACTTTTT
>JBBPZJ010000102.1:0-12195 GCA_038199395.1 Chitinophagales bacterium | reverse complement strand
TTTGTGAATTGCCAATTGATTGTGCTGTTTTTATTATTTCTGTTTCTTTGCCAGGCTTCAACTTCTTCTTTGATTTTTTCTATTGTTGATATATGTCTATTGAGGCACTGTCCATTTAAGACATGTAATTCTATCTCTGCCATATTTAGCCAGCTGCCATGTTTTGGTGTATACACAAATTCAAATCTATCCCAAAGTCTCTTTGCATCTGCCGGTTCAAATGTTTCATAAAAGGCTGAAGGGTCATGTGTCTTAAAATTGTCGCCGTTTAATATACATTTGATTATGAAATTTTCACTAACATGATTGCAATCAATGAATTAATAAAATCAGACACAACTACAGTAGATGCAAATATTGGGGCAGCACAATTTTTTTAGTGGAAAAGCTAAGGGAAGACTGTTCGTATTACAAGGCAAGGCATTAGAATAGTCAATGAAAAATATATTTCATGATGATATCGGCTCTATTGAAAGGAATAGCTTTAGGATTGATGCTCAGTATTTCAGTAGGCCCTGTTATTTTTTCTATTATAAAGCAGAGTTTAAACCACGGTCATAAAGGCGGCTTCTCTTTTATTGCCGGGGTTTCAGCAAGCGACATCACAATAGTTATCTTAAGCGCTTTGTTTACTCAGATGTTTGACAACCTGCTTGAGTACAAAATTCCAATTGGCATTGGGGGGAGTTCTTTGTTGATTGCTTTAGGCGTCTATATTACATTTATTAAAAAAATAAAAGTTAACGCAAAGGGACTGCAGGTAACCGAGATGGAAACACACCATTACGTAAAAATATTTTTGTCAGGATATTTTATGAATATCTTAAATCCCAGCGTGATTGGTTTTTGGCTGTTAACTTCGACTTCATTGCTGGTTCATACTCCAAATTATAGATTGATTGTGTATGTAACTTGCCTGGCAATTGTGGCAAGTTTTGATTTTTTAAAGGTTATGCTGGCAGGAAAAATACGTAACAAACTAACGGCACATAATATTCATATTATAAATAGAATTAGCGGCATGATACTTATTGCTTTTGGAATTGCACTTATTTGGGGCCTTTTAGAATTTGGAGATAATTTGCAATAGAAGGCTTTTTAAGAAAAGTTTCCCCGCACATTAAATTATATTAAGTCTTTGGCTTCTTAGAATAGACCCTGTTATACTACTAATCTTCTTTCTTTATTTCGCTTTTGTTCGCATTCCAATAGTTGTGGAAGAATAAATAAGACGAGGGTTTATTTTCTCGTCAGTGTGCGAAAAAAAAGGCAGATTCGTTTAGACCTGGTATGGTGCATAATTTATAGAACATTATCTTGCCGCATAATTGTCCATGACTGTAAAAGACCTTTTTAACCGTTTGTTTCGAAAGATATTGAAGTGGTTCCTTTGGGCATTTCTTCTTTCTAACCTGTATTTAGTTTTATGTAAATGGATGATGCCTCCCGTAACGTTAACCCAGCTTGGCAGCCTTTTTTCAGGACATGGATTAAAAAGAGACTATGTGAACAACGATGAAATCTCCCCCAACGCTAAACTAGCTGTAATGGCAAGTGAGGATCAGTTGTTTCCTGATCACGGCGGGTTCGATTGGAAATCGATAGAAAAGAGCCTGCAGAATAAACCTGGAAAGAGGAAGAAAGTAGCCGGAGCCGGAGCAAGCACGATTAGCCAACAAGTAGCAAAAAACGTTTTTTTGTGGCAGGGAACCGGTATTTGGCGTTACATAAGAAAACTGCCTGAAATGTATTATACTAAAATGATAGAGTGGATTTGGGGAAAGCAAAGAATACTTGAGGTATATCTGAACATTGCAGAAATGGGCGACGGAGTTTTTGGTATTGAAGCTGCTGCAGAAGCCTATTTTGGAAAACCTGCTATTAAGCTTAATCGCCCGGAAGCAGCAATGATCGTGGCCGGATTGCCCAATCCTAAAAAATTTACGGTGAAACCAATGAGTCGTTGGGTAGCGTGGAAATATCCGAGAATACTACAACAAATGAGATTGATTGAAGAAGATCCGGACGTAAGAAATCTTATTTACATTGCTAAGCAATAACTGCGTCGATTGTGTAAATGGCATCTTGAAGACGTTCCTCGTAACTACCTTTTACATCTACCCAGGGAACAATTTGATTGACTAAAATATCTTTATAAATGTGAAATAATTCCTTTCTTGATTTCAGATCTGGGTATTCCCGCAATTCATCTTTAATCCAGGGTAGATCAATATTACAAAGCAGGTAAAGATCGCATTTACTTTCAACTACTTTTTCTAGTATGAATTGGTGACACTTTTCAAAAACATATTCGCACCACACTTTCATAACATACATATCTGTATCGACAAACAGTAATGGTTTTTTAGTCTTTTTTCCATTATCTTCCCATTGTTTTATTGCCTTTGCTACATATTCCTTCTCTAAAGCAAGTTGACCTTTTGCAATAGTAAGCAGATCATTAAAACTATAATGTGTTCCGTGTTTAAGTAAATATTCTCTTGCAAATTCAGGACACCAAATAGAACTGTAATGAGCCGCAAGAAGTTTACACAACGTACTCTTGCCCGTGCTTTCAGGTCCAATTACCGCTACTTTACTAATCTCTTGCATACCTTGCTTTTTCATGCCACGATACCAGACCGGCAAAAGCCATGATTAATAAAACAACAAATTGAAAACTGGTAAAAACATATCCTTTTATAAAGTACAAGGGTATTGAGGCAAGGTTCGTTACTATCCACCAATACCAGCTTTCTACTTTTTTCCTTGCCATCAGCAACATACCGGTATATGCACTGGCAGATGCAAAGGCATCCGCAGCAGGAATAGCGCCGGGAGCAAAATCTTTTTTTAAATAGGATAGAGCAGTAAAAATTGATACATACAGTATAGAAAAAAACAGAAGATTTAGTATCCATTCCTTACCATTACTATACCTGATAATCAAAACTGTTTTATTAGTCTCATCTTTTTTAGACCACAAAATCCAGCCGTAAATACTCATAATAGTGTAAAATACATTTACACTGGCCTCCCCGAGTAAATGTCCGCTGAAACTGATATATATGTAAATAACCGTATTTAAAATACCCGTAGGATAAACCAGAATATGAGCTTTTTTTGAAAACCAAACACTTACAATTCCCGATATAACAGCAACAAACTCTAATGCACTTGTTTGTTGCAGACCTGATATAAATTGATTAACAATTTCTGATAAACTCAATCCTTTTTGTTTGAAAGATAAAGAGTGAAGTTATTTAAAAGAGTGTGACAGAGGCTAAAGATTAAGTATAGATCTGTTTCAAGATTTCTTGCCCTTCGTCTGATGTTTTATTCTTCGCTCGACTATATTCAAAGTTTTTCGAAATGCTACGAATATTTATTCTTTGTCTGGCAGATCGTGAGATAGTCTGCACATTACTACTAATACCAAACTTTCAAGAAAACTTCTTCCACCTGGCTTATTTAGCAATGTTTCTGCAACAGCGACATCTCCCATGGATATTATGTTGACGATCTGCTCCAGCTTTTCTAAATCAATCACTTAACAGGGTTTAAATTATGAACAAATGAAATGTGAGAATTTTTTTCTAAATTATCTGCTCTTCAAACTTCGATTACTACTTCGCCAACTATTAAATCTTGTTGGCCCGTAGCGGTCATTCAAGGGTGTAGGACGATATAAAAATACAAAGAAGGCAAAGTTTTCCAATGAGGAAAACAGGCCTTCAATTATAGTAATAGATCTGAAAAGGAAACTTGTAAAACGGAAGTTTTTTAATAGGTGTTTTTAAGACACGGAAAGAAATTTAGAAAGTGAAACCAAGACGTAAAGCAAGGTTCTCAAGTGTACCGCCGCTTTTTGAGAGGCCGGTATATTTTAAGGTGGCATCAACGTTGGGAGAAAGTTTTATCCCTATGCCTGGCGAATACGCAAAACTTGTTCCCGCTCCTTTAGCTGTTCCTAAGGCAGCGCCTAATTGAGCATGAAAAAAAGCATTGGGAACAAAGTAGTATTTTACACCAGCTAGAAGTGGCACAAATCCGACACTTCCACTACCATAGTTCGATTTTATTGACCAATGCTGATATCCACCACTCACTGTAATTCCTAAATCAGTATCAGGCATCCACTCATATTGCAGCGATCCTCCTATAACAACAGAATAAGGTTTTCCATTTTGTCCCAGAGGCAATCCTGCTTCTACACCTACGCCAAAATGTGATGAAGTTGACATACTTGCTGAACCGGTTCTGCTTCTACTGACCCTTTGTGCTTGTACTACATAAAACGTACTCGTCAACATGAGTAACAAAAATAGCTTTTTCATAAGTTATCATTTTTAAAGAGTTGTTAGCAAATTTGAAACCAGACTATAGTTGTTTCCTCTTCAAATAACTTATGTAAATCAAGGTAAAGCGTGTATAAACGTAGGAAAGTTGTTTACAGAAAAGGTTGTGGAACAAATAGCTTCTATTACTACTAATGGGTAATGTTAAGTATCAAAGACAACAGAAAAAAGTAACAATAAATGACTAACGCAGTAAAACGATTTGGAGTAAAAAAAACACTACTTAACCTCTTCAAAATCTATATAATCATCCTTAGACGTAGTAGTTGTTTGTTTTTTATTTAAAGTTTCGGAAGTATGATTGATAGGATCTTTGCTGCTTTCAAATTCTCCCGTATTTTGCCTTAAATCATTCATTTTAGACCGCAGGGTACTTTTAATTAAAAGAGGCAATACAACCCTGACGAGAAGCTTAAATAACGAGTAAAATACTAAAAACCAGAAAAGTATACGTATTAAAATCATGGTGCAAAGGTACTGCCGATGACTACTTCCAATAGCGAAAATGTAGGCGTTTTTTGTTTTTTGCAAAAAGTTAACGCAAAAAATAGGTTTAAAAGACGTTTAAATTCTGCATGTATTTGGTATATATACAGTCTTTTCCATACATTTGCGGTGGAAATAAAACAACTGAAGGGAACGAAAATCGTTCCCTTCTCCTTTTTTGCATGGCGAACGAAACAATTATTGCAGAAATTGAAGGCATGTTAACAAGCCTTCTTGCAGCACAACCAGAAGATTTTGTAGTTGCTCTAAAAGTAAAGCCGACAAATAATTTTAAGATCTTTTTAGACAGTGACGAAGGGATGTCTATCGAAAAATGCGTTAGGTACAATCGGAAGTTGTATGCTCTTATAGAAGAAAAAGGAATTTTTCCCGAGGGAAATTTTTCTTTGGAGATCTCTTCACCCGGAGTTGATGAGCCTTTAAGAAACCAAAGACAATATAGTAAGAATATAGGCCGAAAAGTATTAGTTACCTTTAACGATGATACTGAGAAAGAAGGAAAACTGTTAGAAGTAACTGAAACGGACATACTGCTAGAGCAAACAACGGGAAAGGGTAAAAAAGCTGAAACACACCAATTCATAATTCCATTTGAAAATTTTAAAAAAACGATTGTACAGGTACAATTTTAAAAAATAATGCGGCAGACACTGTGTAATTTTAAATATTATAACTATGGCAAGTATTAACCTTATTGAAGCGTTCCAGGAATTTAAGGACGCTGAAAATATTGACCGTCCAACTTTAATGAAAGTGGTTGAAGACGTGTTTAAAACCTTACTGCGTAAAAAGTTTACTAGTGATGAGAATTTTGATGTGATCGTAAACGCAGAAAAAGGTGATCTTGAAATTATTCGCCGTCGTATGATTGTCGAAGATGGAGAGGTAATGGATCCACTTGCAGAAATTGCTTATAGTGACGCAACTAAAATAGAACCCGACTTTGAAGTTGGTGAGGAACTATACGAAGAAGTAAATATCTATGATTTTGGTCGTCGGGCTATTTTAGCAGCTAAACAAACCCTTGCCAGCCGTATCAGTGACCTGAAGAAGAATGTATTGGTGAAAAAGTATGGTGATCGAATTGGAGAAATCACTAGTGCAGAGGTGTACCAGGTTTGGAAAAAAGAGGTTTTGTTACTTGATGAAGATGGAAGTGAGTTAATTCTTCCTAAGTCTGAGCAAATTCCGAGTGACTTTTTCAAAAAGGGTGAAAGCATAAGAGCAGTGGTAGAAAGGGTAGATTTAAAAAATAACACTCCTGTCATTATTTTAAGTCGCACTAGCCCAAAATTCCTCGCCAAATTGCTTGAAATTGAAGTTCCCGAGATTTTTGATGGCCTGATTGTTGTTCGGAAAATTGTGAGGGATCCGGGAGAAAGAGCTAAAGTAGCGGTCGAAAGTTTCGATGACAGAATAGATCCTGTAGGAGCTTGTGTAGGAATGAAAGGTAGCCGTATTCATGGCATCGTTCGCGAACTTAAGAACGAAAACATTGATGTAATCAATTGGACGAATAACATCAACCTCCTAATACAGAGATCCCTTACTCCGGCAAAGATTACCAGCATGGACATAGATCAGGAAACTAAACACGCAAGTGTTTATCTAAAGCCTGACCAGGTTTCACTGGCCATTGGTCGGCGTGGGGTAAATATAAAACTTGCTTGCGAGTTAACAGGTTTTGAAATAGATGTATATCGTGATAATGAAGGCGATGTAGAGGAATTTGATATTGATCTTGAAGAGTTTGGAGATGAGATAGAGCCTTGGATAATAGATGAATTGAAACGTATCGGTTGTGATACAGCTCGAAGCGTATTAGAACTAACGGCTGAAGAATTAGAGCGACGTACAGACCTTGAAAAAGAAACAATCGAAGAAATTCGCGGAGTGCTAAAGCATGAGTTTGAGAAGGAATAGTTTAGCAAAAGTTTTGTAACAGGTTCTTGATCGGCTTTGCTCATGTAGTTGCATATTTTCTTTATCATTCTTTAAGCAACGGTTCTTATTTAGCGCTAAATAAATGTAGTGGACAAAGGTTACATTTGCGCTTTTGGCGAATAAAGAACTGGCTTAATAATTAGCAAAATCTGCCTAAAAAGCGGTGACAGAACATTGTACTGTCACCGTTGATAAGAAAAGCGCGACAAAAAAGTGCTTTATGGATACACTTAGGGTTTCATTTTTAGGTGAAATGAGGCCGACGATCAAATAAAAAAACTGAATGTTAGAACTTAAATTACCGAGATTATTAGCCGCTGCCAAAGAATTTAATGTTGGTCAGGATACTATTGTCGACTTTCTGGTTGGAAAGGGTTTTAATCGTGACGAGTTAAAGCCCACAGCCAAACTTAGTGAAGACATGTACCGTTCGCTCCAGCATCAGTTCCAGGGAGATAAGGTGGCAAAAAATAAAGCTGACCTTGTTGAAATTCCTAAGGGAGTGCAACAGGAAAGTAGAAAAAAAAGAGACGAAGAAGAAATTACGTTCATTAAAAAAGAGGTTTCCAAACCGGTTGCACAACCTGTAGCAGCACCTGAAACTGCTCCGGTTGCAACTGCTGAGGCGAAGGCCGCTCAGCCCGTTATTGAAAAGCTCCACCCAATTGAGCAAGCAAAGCAGCAGTCAGAGGATGTAAAAGAAGATGGACAGCTACCGAAGAAAGAACCGGAGCCGATGGCAGAAGTACCAAAAGCAGAACCTGTAGAGGAAAGATTAACTCCGCCTGTAGCAACTGCGACAGGCACGTCTGTGGAAGAGTCGACTGTTACATCAGACTCTACAAATAAACCTGCGAAAGAGCTGGCACATGAGGGTAACGGCCATAGTACTCTTAAGATCGAAGCCCCTGAACTTGAAGGGCCAAAAGTCGTTGCTAAAATTGATTTGGCCGCAATTGACTCTTCAACCAGGCCGAAAAAGGGTACCAAAAAAACTGAGGAGAGAAAGCCCGAGGAGAAAAAAGCCAGTAAACGAGCTGTCACAAATGATCAGCCTTCATCTGATGAGCATAATCAGGTTGAACAAACGACTCCGTTTGTCCCGGCACCAAAAGTTCAACCACCACCCCAACTTCAGCCAGAACCCACTCAACCTGCAGTTGCATCTTTAGTACCAGCAGCATCGTTAGAAACACTTGCTCCAATTATATCTAATATTAAAGCCGAAAAACTCGAAGGACCAAAGATTTTAGGTAAAATTCAATTACCTGTTGAAAGTGATACCCGTCCTAAACCTCAATCTATACAGGATAAGCAAAGAAAGCGAAAGCGTATTCCTGTTGATAGAAAAGGGGAACAGGCAGCTAGAGATCCTAATCAAAGAGTAGGAATGCCTCAAGGGCAAACACAAAGTACCGGCCCAAACAATCGTTTTGGACCGCGTTCTTCAGAGCTGCCAGGGGCACAGCGTCCTCCCGTGGGAAATCAGGGTCCAGGAGGCTTTAATCGTCCTGCCGGCGGTCAGGGAGGAGGTTTTAATCGTTCTTCTGGAGGCCAAGGCGGACAAAATCGCCCTCCTGCAGGTCACGGCGCTCAAACACCAAATCGTTTTGGTCCACGGTCGACTGATAAACGAAGAGACGATAAAGAAATTGATCAAAAAGAGATACAAGATAAAATACGGGAAACCCAGGCTAAACTCGCCGGCGGAACCGGAAGAGGTAAGAGCCTGAAGGCTAAATATCGTAAAGCAAAAAGAGACGGAGTTGCAGACCAGATAGGACAAGAAGGAGATGACAATAAGCTATTAGTTACTGAGTTTATCAGTGTTAGCGAATTGGCTAATCTTATGGATGTAAGTTTTGCTGAGGTAATCGGCAAGTGTATGGGATTGGGTATTATGGTGTCTATAAATCAACGTTTGGATGCAGAGGTTATAGAGTTAGTAGCAGGTGAGTTTGGATTTGATGTTGAATTTATTGACATGGAGGCCCAGGCCGAAATGGAGGAGGAAGAGGACTTTGACGATGAGGAAAACCTCGTTCCACGAGCTCCGATCGTAACTATCATGGGTCACGTTGACCACGGTAAAACATCGTTACTTGACTATATAAGAAACGCAAACGTTGTAGCAGGTGAAGCAGGAGGTATTACTCAGCACATAGGTGCATATGAGGTTAAAACAGCTTCAAGTAAAAAAATAACTTTTCTGGATACACCGGGTCACGAAGCTTTTACAGCAATGCGTGCAAGGGGAGCTAAAGTAACGGATATTTCTGTGATAGTTGTTGCTGCGGATGACGCTGTAATGCCTCAGACAAGGGAAGCCATTAGTCACTCGCAGGCAGCAAATGTTCCTATGATATTTGCTATTAACAAGATTGATAAAGATGGCGCTAATCCTCAGAAAATCTATGAACAACTTTCAGGTATGAACATACTGGTGGAAGAGTGGGGTGGCAAATATCAAAGTCAGGAGCTTAGTGCAAAGAAGGGACAAAATGTAGACTTGTTACTCGAAAAGATCCTTCTTGAGGCTGAGATTCTCGATTTGAAAGCGAATTCTGATCGCGAAGCAAGTGGCACCATCGTGGAGGCAACACTCGATAAAGGACGGGGTTACGTGGCAACTTTACTTGTTCAAAATGGTACGCTGCGTCAAGGTGATATTATGGTTAGCGGCCAACACTTTGGTAAGATTAAAGCAATGTTTAATGAGCGAAACCAAAGATTGACAGAAGCGCCGCCATCTACACCTGTACTTGTTTTAGGTTTAAATGGTGCTCCTCAGGCGGGTGAGAAATTTAGGGTTTATCAGGATGAGGCGGAAGCAAAAGACATCGCTACAAAGCGTGCACAGATACTTCGCGAGCAGGGATTACGTGCGAGAAAACACATTACGCTCGATGAAATTGGTCGTCGTTTGGCTCTTGGTAATTTTAAAGAGCTCAACTTAATCATTAAAGGTGACGTGGACGGCTCTGTAGAGGCGTTAAGCGACTCATTACAAAAACTTTCGACCGAAGAAATTGCGGTGAGAGTCGTACATAAAGGTGTAGGACAAATTTCTGAAAGCGACGTCAATTTGGCAACCGCTTCTGATGCAATTCTTATCGGATTTAATGTTCGTCCCTCAAGTCAGGCTGCAAGAGTGGCAGAAAACGAAGGTCTTGAAATCAAATTATACTCTATTATTTACCAGGCAATTGATGAGTTGAAGAGTGCCATGGAAGGTATGCTGGAGCCTAAATTCACCGAAAAAATTACAGCGAATGTTGAGGTAAAAGAGGTGTACAAATTTGATAAGGCAACGGTTGCCGGATGTCTAGTGTTGGATGGTAAGATATTTAGAAATTCAAAAGTTCGTATCATTCGTGATGGTATAGTTGAGTTTCCTAAAGGAGAAGGTGCAGCAGCGGAGCTCGGCTCTCTTAAGCGATTTAAAGATGATGTAAAAGAGGTAGCAAATAACATGGAGTGTGGTCTTACACTTAAAAACTATAATGACCTACGGCCTGGCGATATCATAGAAGCCTTTGAATCAGAAGAGGTAAAGAGAACATTGTAGCTTAAGAAAGAGTGCTTTAAAACCACTGTAAACTAAAATAGCTTCGAATAATTGCTAATGTAATATTCGAAGCTATTTTTTTTGTTAAAACCGCAGCCTTAACCACAATTCCCCTATCAATTCGATATTTTTGAGTGAGTTACAGAAATTTATGAAAAATAATATAAAAACAAGTTTTTTAAAGGGATCAATATTATTTGCGACCGCTTTAGGATGTTTTTCTGTCAGCGCCTTTGCTCAGCAAAAAAAAGTTATCGCGGACAAAATTGTAGCACAGGTTGGTGACAAAATAATATTGCGTTCTGACATTTTTAATTCGATCCTCGACGCTCAACGGCAGGGTGTTCCTTTACCTCCAAACCCTGAGTGTGTACTTGTAGAAAGAGCATTGATTGAAAAAGCTTTGGTATTACAGGCTCAAAAAGATTCGCTTCCGCTCAGTGACGACGATTTAGAGGCGGAGTTAGACAACAGGATCCGCGGATTTATAGGCCAATACGGTTCAAAAGAGGTTCTGGAAGAAGTGGCTGGTAAAAGTGTGTATCAGTTAAAAGAGGACTTTAGAGAGCCTATCCGTGAGCAGAAGCTGAGCGCACAGATGCGAAATAAAATTGTCGAAAATGTAAAAATGACTCCTAACGAGGTAAAGGATTATTTTGAAAAAATACCAAAAGACAGTCTGGCTTTTTACGAAAGTGAATTAGAAGTTAGCGAAATTGTTCTGTATCCGAAAGCTAATCGGGAAGTGGAAAGTTACGTAACAAGAGAGCTGAACGATTGGAAGAAGGAAGTTGAAGATGGGACTAAAAAGTTCGAGCAGTTAGCGAAGTCGTATACCGAAGATCCGGGAAGTAAGGAATCCGGTGGACAATATAGCATTAATAAAAATGACAAGTTTTGGGATCCTGCGTTTATCTCTGCTGCTTTTAAGTTAAAAGAGGGTCAGGTATCTCCGGTAGTAAAATCAAAATTTGGCTTACATATTATACAAATGGTGAGCCGCTCGGGTGATGATGCAGTTATTCGACATATTTTGAGAATTCCGCCTGTGACAGAGGAAGAGATTAAGGAATCGATAGCTAAATTAGATTCAATCCGATCAAAGATTATTTCCGGAAGTATGGGTTTTGGCGAGGCTGTCAATAAATACAGTGAAGATGAGTCAAGTAAATTTAGTGGAGGAAGAAAGCAAGGCCGGGATGGCTCTAGTTATGTAACTATAGATCAACTTGACAAAGATATGGTTATGGCGCTGAAAGATTTGAAGCCGGGACAGTTTTCTAAACCTGTGGCTTATGCTGATGAAAGAGGTAAAAAAGCTGTTAGATTGGTGTATTTGCAAACACGAACTGAACCACATAGAGAAAATATTAAAGATGATTATAGTAAAATTGCTCAGAGAGCGTTAGAGCAAAAGAAGAATGAGGTACTTGAGAAATGGTTCGCCGCTCACATTCCCAGTTATTACATTACCATAGATAAGGAGTTTGCCGGTTGTTCGAGCGTGAAGGATTGGATAGGAAATGCAGTTGTAAGTAACCCGTAAAAAAGCGGAAGGAAAGGTATAATAGTAATGGCTCCTCTTTATGAGGAGCATTTTTTTGAGCGAACATCATACTGTTGTAAAAGTAAAAGACCTTTTTTTCAACATCGAGTATTGCGTAATATTTTATTTGGCAACATACTGGTTGCTTACCTATGCTATGAATATGTCGATGAACTATACTTCACGCTGCATAAGAATGTGCAATGTTATTATCAAAGAATTGAAAGTTGAGGGTTAATAATTTTTCGAGTTCAGTTTTATTGGTTTGATTG
>JBBPZJ010000101.1:0-11240 GCA_038199395.1 Chitinophagales bacterium | reverse complement strand
CACCAACATGGCAGAGTTGCTTCCGCAAAATTGGAAGAAAACTTAATAGTAAGCATGGGTTAGCCGATGGCTTACGTCGTATTGTGCGTCTTGCACATTCTGGAACGTCTTGGAACATTTTAGAACATTCTTGAGACATTCCTGGAACATTCGGACATATTCGCACATTTTCCTAAGTATTCCGACATTTTGCGACTTGTTTGAAAATCCTATTCATTATACTGCATTTTTACAGTTAGCCTTAACTTAGAACGCCTTGTACCATTCTCTTGGTAACTCCTGGTAACTCTTGGTACATTTCGACATATTCCGACATTTTGCCACATTTTGCGACATGATTAATTATTCTCCGTCATCAGTATTTAAAGTATGATCACGTCTTGGAACATTCTTGGAACATTCTTGGAACATTCTTGGAACATTCTTGGAACATTCTTATTTACTTCCAATAGAACCGAGTTGCTCAATAGCTTGTTCCGAAAGTTATATGTTCGGTTACTGGTAGTTCCTGAACCAATAACCCAACCTTTCTTTTCCAACAATAAAAGGTCTCTTTTTATACTTTTAGAAATAACACCGAATTTTTCAGCCGCCTTTTCAATAACAAGCACTTTACCGGGCTGTAAACTTTCAATCAGATACATCATCTTCTCCATTCTTTTATGGCTTACCCCCAATGATAAAGCAATGGCTTTTTCCGGAACATGTATTCTTTTTAACACGATTGTAAAAAAATCACCGAACTGAACTCAGGTTCGGGCAAACCGGCAGCGATCATCTCCTGCCGTATCCGTTGTATGCCGGTACCTAACTTTTCTATGTATTTTGCCCTGTTGAGTAAAGCAGCAATGAGCGGATTGCGGGCAAGTGTTCGTTTGCCAAAGTCCTCCACTTTTAACCCTTTCGGTAAACCTCCGGGGTTACTTATCTCTACCCGGTTGTCAAAAATTTCTATCATCACATTGGCGCCTTTCTCAAAATAATCCCTGTGTGCCACAGCATTTACCACAGCTTCCCTAAGCGCTACTTCGGGCACTTCCAGTATTTCTTTTCGTTGTTTTTCTTTTATCTCGAATGATACATTCAAATGCCTTTTTAAAAAAGTAATGGCGTTGTCAATATTGGTAATAAGATCAAATTCAAAAGTTTTCTTATCCAGTATGTCAACTTTTGTGTTGCCTTTGTAGGCAACGCATGTAACTGCACTTTGAGGAATGAAGCGTGTGGGATTTTCACCAAAGAATAAAACACCTGTATTGTTTATAACAAGAGCCGGTTCAGGATACAATAATCCAAGGTTGGTTAATAACTCATCGTTATTCAGTGATGCAGTTATACCGGCAAGTTCCTTATACCTTTCAATGGCAACCCTGTTTAGTTGTGCGGGATATTTAACTGTAACATTTCTAAGTTCATCGAATTTAATTTTGCTTTCCGTTTGTATAAACCCGATGATCTCGTGTGTTGTTAATTTTAATACTGCTTGCGCCATTGCGTAAATAAAACCCAGTGGTGCAGCGGTAAGGTTTGTCTTTACCTTCGGGCACGTTTACAACAAGAACATTAGTGAATGCTTCAAGTTCTGTTTCAACCGACGGATCACATTCATGAGCCATCATAACAATTTTTGATTTCAAAGCATTATCAATTGTAACGCCGCTGACGGTGCCGTTATCTTCAATACCGATAAAAATTCTTCCACCCGAAGCATTGGCAAACGCCACCAATTCTTTAGACAGGTCAGTATTTACATTGCGTTTGAATTCGGTTTTATAGCCTTCGCCGCTTTGTATAATAGTATTGAATTCGTGGTGTGTCATTATTTATTTTTATGCTACTAAACTTTCATTCAATTCATCGATAATTGCATCGGTTTCTTCCCCAAACAACTGCCACATCTTCCCCAGCCCACCTTGCTTGTTGAAAGGGTCGAGTTCGAAATCGTCTTTGTCAACATGAAACGAGTTGGCAATGTAATCCTTTATCATCCGCAGCCATTGTACCTGTTCTTCGGTGTACTTGAGTGTGCCTGCTTGTTTCTTAAATATCCAGTCCTGGAAATTCTTATCTACCGTTTTGTCGAAAACCGTAAGGGTGGTATCGGCTCCGCTTACCTTGCGCACCAGGCTCACCAGTGCCATCAATTCATTCTTTGGCTGTCCGTTTACTTTTTCGAGCTGCTCATAAGCCCGCCATACATGCAGCGGCAGGAGCAATGGCTTATCGAGCTTTAGCTTTTCTACAAGGTCTTTTATCATCGTGTACGTTACTTCGCGGCGGCGATAAGGTTGCCCGTAAAATATTTGCAGCACGGTTATCTCTGTTTGGTGCTGTTGTATCCATGCGGTAAAATCGTTGATGGTGTTTTCTGCCGCAGCTTTGTTGTCTTTCACCCAACCCATGTTCAGTATTTCATCGGGGTTGATGTGGTCAATAAACTGGTCGTACTTTTTACGAACATCAATAATGTAGTTGCGCAGTTCCCAATCGTTGACGATGGCAGTGGCGTCGTCAACTATTTGTGAGAGGTGAGATGTGAGAAGTGAGTTTAGCTCTTCAGGTGTGGCAGCAGGATTTTCACTTTTCACCTTTGCCGTTTCACTCTCGATTGTATCCGGGTCATAGGCATTCAGCAGTCCTTTTACCACCTGTATGATGGTTTGCCCGTTTGCTTTTTCTGCAAACGCAGTTTTCTCTTTTTCGTTTATTTGCTTGTCTAACCGTATGAGCCTGTTGGCTAAGGTGGTGAGCATGTCTTCGTCTTTGTTTCCCATGGCAATGCCTTCGAGCAGTTCTTTCAGGCTGATGCCAGGTTTCTTTTCTAATGGACGGCTGTCGGTCTTTTGGCTTTTTTCTACACCCACCGCATCTATAATTACAAAATGGTCTTTGGTAAATTTAGCGGCACGTGTTCCGGTAAGTTGCAGTTCTTCGAGGCTGCAGTTTCGTGTGCCTCTGCCTTTCATCTGTTCGTAGTAGCTGCGGCTTTTTACATCCCGCATAAACAGCAATACTTCCAGCGGACGTATATCGGTGCCGGTTGCAATCATGTCAACCGTAACAGCAATGCGGGGATAATACTCCCTGCGGAATTATTGCAATACAGTTTTGGGTTCTTCCTTTTCAGGTCCTTCGTTGCTGCGGTAAGTGATTTTTTTGCAGAACTTATTTTCTTCAGCAAATTCTTTTCGGACTATTTGGATGATGTCGTCGGCATGAGAGTCGGACTTGGCGAAGATGAGCATTTTGGGAACTTCGAAGACCGCCTCACCCCGACCCTCTCCTCTCGGAGAGGGAGTAGAGACCGCAGAGGGAGCTGCCCCTTCTCCGCGAGGAGAAGGCTGGGATGAGGCGACATAACGATCGGGGAAGATTGTTGGTAGCGCATCCCGTACTGCTCTTATAATTAACCTTATTTGATTTGGGTTTACCACTTTATCATCCAATTGCTTTGCGGAGTATTCAACATCTTCATCGAGCTTATTCCAAAACTTTTTGCGGGTAAGCTTTTCACGGGTGTCTATGTATTCACCTAAAGAAATCTTCGATCCTTCTTTAGTGATCTTTGTTTCGATTTCAAAAACATTGTACGGAACCAGCACGCCATCTTCTACGGCTTTCTGGTAGCCATACTCGCTGACCAGGTTTTGTTCAAAATATCCGAAGGTTCGATTATCTGGTGTGGCGGTTAAACCAATTTGAAAGGCATCAAAATCATCTAGCACCTGTTTCCATAAATTGTAAATGCTTTGGTGGCATTCATCAATTACAATAAAGTCAAAGAACTCCATAGGTACTTTTTGGTTGTACACCACAGGCATGGGTTCTTTTAGCTTCCACTTTTTTGAAGCAGGGTCTTCTTCTTCATCCCGTTCATCTAATTCTGTTCCTTTTAAAATGGAATACAACCGTTGAATGGTGCTGATGTAAACCTGGCTGTCGTTGGTAATGAAGGAACTGTTTAAACGTGTAACGCCATATAGTTCTGGAAACAACCGGTTATCATCCTGCGGCAGGAAGCGTTTAAATTCCTGCTCTGCCTGCTCACCAAGGTTTCTTGTATTCACTAAGAAGAGCACCCTCTTTGCTTTTTCAAACTTCAACAAACTGTAAATGCTGGTAATGGCAGTAAAAGTTTTACCTGAGCCAGTGGCCATTTGCACCAATGCCTTAGGTCTGTTTTCCCTAAAAGATTTTTCTAAATTTTTGATAGCTGTTACCTGGCAGTCGCGCAAACCATCCGATTGCAAAGCCGGTATATCAAACACTCTTTTTCGAATCGTAGCATCTTCTCTTAACCACTTCTCAAAAGTTTCAGGACAATGGAAAGTAAATACAGGTCGTGAACGAGGTTTGGGATCACGGTAATCAGTAAAGCGGGTTACTTCGCCGGTGCTTTCATATACAAAGGATAAGGGATCGTTGTTGAGATACTTCAGCTTTGCAGTTGCATAATCTGCACTTTGCTCTTCGTGCATAGTAAGTCGAACGGCTTCTTCTTCACGCTTAGCTTCTATAACACCCACCGGTTTTTTATTTACGAAGAGAATGTAATCAGCAGGCCCAATGTTTGTGTGGTACTCACGAACAGCAACACCTACACTGACAGCGAGGTTAATTTCTTTTTTTGATTGCACCTTCCAACCAGACGCTTCTAGGATCTTGTCTATCTTGTCTCGGACAAACTGTTCGGGATTTTGGTTCACGATTAATGGTTGGACGGAGAACTAAATATAAGGAGATTTATAACTCTTAGCCAAGCAAAATTGCATCTCAACCTCTACATCAATCCTTTCTAACACAAAACCACATATTTATGTGACAGATCATAACATAACATATAAAGTAATCGCTTATGAGTAAGGTTATAGAAGGTAACGATTATGAATTTCTATCGTATCAATACTACCAGCCCCTTCTCACCCCACCTCTTAAATATCGCTGACCTCTGCTCGTATTATTTTCAATAATTGTTGCCATTGAGAAGTTTCTCCTTTTGACTCTCGTTCCATGTTTTGTCGAAATACATCTTATAATCTTCTTTCTGACTGCTGTACAAATATTGCCATGCCTGCTTATAGTGCAAATATTCCCGCTCTCTAATGTATCGGTTTACTACAGCCAGGAAGTAAACTCCTACAACTAATATTGCTAAACCTTTAAAGAGTGCCCCGAAAATAAATTTATAAAACTCCTCCGGCCTGCTGGCAAAAAGTTGAAAACTCTTTTCTTGTACCAGGGGTACGGGTTGCGCTACGATCTCCGCTTTTAACTCTTCTATCCATTTTCTTATCGGGGTTAATACCGGTGATGCATCAATATCAACAGGAACTTTTAAAGTATCTAACCTTTTATTAAACGCTTCTAATTTCAAAAGTACTTCCTGCTTCGTTTCAACCTCTTTGTCATATTCTGCTGCCATTTCCTTTTGTTGCTGCAGGATCTCTTTAAGCACCTCCTCTATAATTGCTACATCCATTTCAATAGATTTTATTGTTATTAATATCAATAGTATTTATGCTGGTATTTAATGTTGCAGTACCGTTCTTATAAATGCTGTCGAAGCTTTTTCTTTTTTTCACCAGGCTTTGTTGTGATAATTGGTGCGGTATAATTGCTTCCGTGGCTTCTGGCTTAAAGCAGTTGTTCTATGGTTTTTGACAACAGGTTTTCGTGTTGTTTAAGATCATATACTTCCTGGCATCCGCCGAAACCTACTGGCTGTTTTTGCAACTGCTGCAGCTTACGGCTTTGCTCTTGTAGCAGCTTATCTTCTCTCACCTTCTGCAGTTGGTGCTGCAAGGCTAGTATCTTTTCAATCTTTTGTATTGAATAGTCTACTTCACTTCCTTTTACTTTTACTGCTTGTTTGTCTATAAAAGATATTCCCCTACCCTTTATTATTTCATATCCCCTCTCCTTTATTTTGATTTCGAATTCAATAAAGCTTTTGGAGTCTGATAAACATTCTTTGATATTCGTCTTCAGTTTTTCCTTTCTGGTGTCGAGTCTTGGTATATTTCTCTGATCCGGCTTTAAATACTTTCGTGGGCTGAGCACTTGTTTAAGGTTATATTTCAACTCCGTCTGTCTGCAAAAAGCAGCGATCTTTTTATAGTTTTGACTATCGCTCACTACTTTACCATCATAGCCTACTCTGTTGGCAACAATATGAAGGTGCTGATGACCAGTATCCATATGAGAAACAGCTATGAACTGGTTCTTTTCAAAGCCCATTTCTTTTGCACATTGCTTTGCCATTTCCATCAGCTTCGGTTTATCTAACTTGCCTTCCGGCGCCAAGGCTTAAAGTAATATGAAGCACAGGTTTTTGTACTTTTTGATTGAGTGCCCGTACATCATTAAACTGCTCAGTCAATTCTTTTTTGTTTCCAAAGCATTGGTTGTATACGATCAGTTCAGCCCTGTTTTTAAAAACTACTTCCTGCGAATGCTCCAGCTTTTTGTCTTCCAGGCAATAGCTGATACAATGCCTTCCTGGCTCCTTAAACTTAAAAATGCCTTCCTGGTTTCAGACCTTGGTTAATCTTTGAATGCCGATTTTTAAATAGTCATTTAAGTCTTTGTGATTTTTGTATAAGTCGCTCTTGTTAATGTATTTTTCATCCCATTGTAAAGCGCATTCTGTGTTTTTCACTCCCGCCTGATCCCGGTCTAAATACATGTAAATTTTCTGGTGCCCTTCCATTAATTGCCGGTTTTTTTCTATAAATGCAAGGGAGTTGAGTACAAGAAAATTTGTCAGTGGCAGGTCTTTTTGATGTAGGGTTTGGTAAGAAAGAAAACTGAAAAAACCTTCAAAAACAGCAACTTCTTTAGCTCTATTATTCTCTAAGAAAGTAACATCTTTTGGAGAACTACTGCCTTTAAAAAATCGATTTCTTAGTTCAAATCCCCCTGACCTGTTTTCAAAACCGATAGCCACATAACTTTTATTATTGATCTCAAAATCGACTTCTTTACAATACTTCTTTGATATATCTACAGGAACTTTTCTGTCATTCAGATAGCGGCAAAGTGTTGGGCTTGTGAGGGAGCTGCGGCTATCACTTTTTATCTTAGGTTCAAGTGCCTCCTGTAGGCTTTGTGTTTTTAGCCAAGGCTGTTGAACCGTGGGTGTCTTCTGATGAAAAGAAAAAGTTGGAGATAACTTTTGAAGTAATTCAGGTATTGAGCAATGGTGATACAATATTCCAAAGTCTATCATGTTCCCTCCCTTCCCACTTCGTGATCGTACCATGCATTTAATTTCCTATTGACTTTAAAAGAAGCTGTTTTCTCTTCTCTTAACGGAGATAAATACCAATAGTCATTATTCCTAATCTTTTCCGGTTTAAAGCCTAATGTCTTTAGGTAATCGATCATATCCATGTTCTTCACGTCCTGAAGGGACAAGTTATCGCAGTTCGTTTTTTCTAAGTTCTAATTAAAAACATACAGGATCAAAAAAGTAACGTACTTGCCTTACTTGCTTCCTTATTTGTAAAATGTGGAGATGAAGCTTTGATAGTAATAAGTAACTAGTAAGATATAAGTAAGATCAAGTAACATATTAATTACTTATTACAGCCCTTATCACTACTGGCTTTTAGAAAGCCAAGTAAGATAAGTAAACAGGTTTTTAAGTTTCGTTGCGAAATTTTAGATAGTACGCTTTAATGGGATATTCCTTTCCTTTAGAATACCTGTTATCCCTGGTAAATCCTAACATCCTTAAAGCTTTTGCTAATTGATTGTTCGAAATTTTTATCAGCCCGTCCGTTTCCTTTTTTAAAGCAATTTCAATTTCTCCTGTCGTTCGAAATAGGTCATGATTTTCTTTTGTTCCCGGAGAGTAATGTTTCATTAGCAATTCCATTTCCGAAGATACCATTATGAACAGCCTGTTTTCTTCTTCATTTTCTTTGACTTCCTCAGCCGTTACATCGCATGCAAATCCTGACTTGTATAATCCATATGCCTGTGCCCACACATTGTCAATATTTACATCAACAGAATAATTCCAATCTATGCCTGTAATTTCAAAAGGAATCCATCTTACATTGCCAGTGGGATCACTTAAAAACTCAGTCATATTAGTCGAACCAATGAAGCTTGCACGGCGCGAAAATTTCTTTGCTTTTCGTTCAAACGAATGTCTTTCTTTTACGAAAGATTTACTGAGGATACTTTTTAAAGAATTGATCTCAACCTTTGTAAACGTGGCCAATTCATCGAGGTTGATAATAAAATTTTCGATTAGAGCGATCAAACTATCCTTATCAAAAGAAATGTTCTCTGCCATGTAGTTTTTTAAAGTGGATGGACATAGAAGCCTGATAAAAGTCGTCTTTCCGGAATTTTGTAATTCATGCACAAGAATGATTGCATTTTTATTACAATACAGGTCTTCCAAAGCACACTTAATACACCTAACCATCCATTTTTAAAATGCCGCTCAAACCTTGCCGCACTCCTCAGCTTTACATAACTGCATAATTTTTTAATGTAATCTTCGCTCTCACTAGTCCACACTGGCAGGCTTTGAAAATAGGAAAATGGGTTATATTTTGCTACATAATCCGACTTGAGCAGGTAGATAAGTTCATTAAGATTGCTCTTAAATCCTTCCAGTCTTAGTTGCCGGTAAATATTGAACTCATTCAATTCCTCCCAATGCAGTTCCATCTTTTTTTTGAATTCAATACTTCCTGTAATCTCATTTGACCTAAAATCGAACTGGTTCGTCAAATATTCTTCCAGCCGGATATGTTCCAGCTTTTTGTTCGCTGTTGCCATACCACTTAAGATTTTCTGTACCTTTTACGATTTTCAAGCATGGAATTAACGACAGGTTCAGATGTATTTTATTTTTTTTTAAAATCATCAACCCATTGCAAGAGATCTGGTAGCTTTATTAAATAGCTCTTTCCGATTTTAGTGGCGGGAAGGCTACGGTGATGAATATAATGTCTAACGGTTCCTACTGGCTTGCGTACGATTTGTGCGGCTTCTGTCAGGTCAAGTAATCTCTCTGGATTTGCAGGTGGTTTTGTACTTTCTTTCGCTACCCGGACAGACAGATCACTTATAGCAAAGTGCAAGTCGTCTAACCTGGAAAGGATAATTTCAAATGGATTTGTTGTTTGCATGTCAGTTATTTTTAACTGTTATTAACTGAATGCAAATAGAAAAGAGTAGGAAACCAAATCAGGAAAATCAAGGAATAAAATCAGGCAATTACAAATGTTCATAAATAATTACTTCATCTTATTTATTTTCAACTGCTTAAGCTTTTGAAAATGTTTTAGGTAACTGTTGTCCTGCCTAAATTCTGCTAGAAATATTTTCAATTTTGCTATAGAATTGCCAGTATAAGATGTATAGGCTTTAAAAATTTCTTCTAAAGAATACTCTTTTTTAAAATAATTATACTGGTAAAAGAAGTCAATCATAGCTGCAATAGCTCCGTTTAAACCGTAAGGGTTTTTGCCGTTTGGAAGTTTATCAACTTTAGACAGGAGGTTAAATTCAAAATTTGCTTCTTCTAATTTTGAAATAATGAAATTTAAAGTTTCGGCCGGATTATCACTCAGTGGTCTAAGTACCTCTAAAAATGAAATAGTTTTTTCTTCAACAATTTCGGCTTTCGGTATATCGACAGCTTCAGCTGCAGCAGTTTTTGATAAGGCGATTTTTTCCGATAAAGCGTTCAGCAAAGCAGACCTGTTTTCTTTATCTAAAGAATACATGTTTTCGAACTTTGGATCTTTTTTAAGGTGCTCATTTTTTACCAGGCACCATTGCAACTCCTCGTCTAAAGACTCTCGGATAAGATGATAGGGTAAGATGTTTTCTTGTAGCAGGATAGTACATTGGTTTAGAACAGGGAGGGTTAACCGATCAAGGGCCTCTATTAAAGTAAAAAACGAAAACTTTTATTGAAGGTCCAAAAAACATATTTTGTTATGTCTTCAAAATAGTTAGGGTTCCAGAAGGTGTTTTTATCAATCGTTATGTCATTGCTCAATAAGGTAATGCAATTCCCGCTTCTTACAATTTGTGCGGCATATTGGTCGTAGAAGCCAATCTTAAAGTTGAACTTATTTGTAATTTTTCCTTCAACCGACACTTCTTTAAGGTAGTTGCGGTTCGATAAAAGCTTTGTCGCAAGTCCAACTTTTTTTCCACGCTCCATTCTTGACAACTTTGCTGATTAAAGTTCCATAACTATTTATAATAATAACGTAAGTGGGAATTTATTGAAGGAAAACCTCCTTCCAAAAAGAAAAGAGTTAATAATTGTATGAAATAAAGCTTTCAGCATCGGAAACATTAAAGAACGGAAGCAGCCAAAAAAAAGAAAAACGTTAAATTTAATACTCTTTTATAGGTTGGCCAAATAAAAAAACATGTATCAAAACATGTATCAAATAAAAAAGCACTTAGAAGATAACCTTCGTAAGTGCTTGATTTTCAGCTCCCCCTCCCCGACTTGAACGGGGGACCCTCTGATTAACAGTCAGATGCTCTAACCAACTGAGCTAAGGAGGAATTTTGCAATTCATTATATTTGAATTGGGTTGCAAAAATAGGGGATTAACTATATCAGCAAAAATTTTTTTAGGAAAAAAGGATGGATGATCGTGTAGCGTAAACGGGTGGCAAACTAAGCATCACCTGGTTCGATTTAAACAGTGAGAAAAAGTGAGGTTATACTTAAAAATACTAATAACATGTAAGAAAGAAACGCAGAATCTAACTAAAAATCTTCAAGAAGTTATTTTCTTCAATACCTACAAAAACACCATCTTCCCGATTTTCGATCGCATAAACTTTTAGATAATATCCCTCACCGCTGACATTTCTACCATTTGATAAACTAAACTTGTACCTGTGAAGCGGGCAAACAATGTTTCCTGTAGCATCTATAAATCCATCCGCTAACACTCCGCCAGCATGAGGGCATTTATAGGCACAGGCAAATAACTTATTATCTTTTCTGCCCAACGTAATCTTATTGCCCTTAACTTCTGTCACCAATAGACGGTTATCCTGCCACTGAAGCTCGCTTTCACTTTCTGCAACCTTTACCCATTTAATATTTTTAGAAGGCATTAAAAAAAGTATGCTGACTTATAAGGATAACGGATTTGGTACATTTCTTTCACTTTGTTTAAGATCGTTTGTCTTAGTTCATCAATATTTTTTCGTTCAAGCGCAGATACAAAAACACAGTT
>JBBPZJ010000100.1:0-32092 GCA_038199395.1 Chitinophagales bacterium | reverse complement strand
TTCATACCAAATCTTACTGCCTTTTTTATTTATATCCTCACATCTCAATATCTTTTTGTCTCAACAATAATTATTCACAAGCATAAAAAAGTATATAAAAAACTACCGAACTATTGTTATTTTATAGAAACCGGCACCTCCATATTCTCCCAACGAAGAACAAAACCGTTTTTGGTTACGTCATAAGCCAAACGCTCATTCGTACCTGCAGACTTACGAGGTTTAACCTTCACCGCCAGTACATCTTTAGCAGCATCACGGGTAGTTTCACCAGTTCGTTTTATGCCCCATTGACCTGTTTCTGAATTGAACATAATTGTCCATTCATTTTCACCGGGTGTCGCATACAAACTGTATTTGCCTGCTGGTAGTGGCTTGCCTTCTACCATAATATTTTTATCAGTTTCAAAAATGGTGGCCTCATTAGCTCCTGCCCGCCAAACTTGCCCATAGGGAACTAATCCTCCCCAAACTTTTCTTCCTTTAACTGACGGAGCGCTATAATTGATCGTGATGGTAGCGTCATTTATTTTTCCGGTAGCTGTAGCAGGAGGACTTGGTCTGCTCGCCTTATCGCCTTGCGCCCACAGCATCGAAGACATTAATAAAGCTGTCATCGTGAAAACAAATCCTTTAGTGATCATCATTTTTTTCATAATCGAAATCATTTTTTTTAATTAAATAAGCTAATCGAGAATAAATTTAATTCTTTATTTCAACATCACATAATACTGCTGGCTCACACTGCTCTGCAGGCCATATATCCTCATCAAAATTAAAAAAAATACTTTGAGAAGTACTACCTATGCTGCACCGGTTTATAAGATTGGCAATCGACGTATTCATTATCCAGGCCATCCAACTATTAGAGAAGGATTTTTGAAATATATTTAAGGAGAAATAGGAGCCATATGTTAAGTAAACGGAACAAAGAGATAGGAAGTAAAATTGAGAAATCAAGAAAATACCGTGAAGAGTTTGGCAATTTCAATAAGAGATCCATCCCTTCAACAGTCTTTTTTTTAAAGAAGCTGTCGGCACAAACAGAGGAAATTGATGAATCTGACTGTAAATAATAAAATAATAGTACTAACACATGATATCACACACGGTATTAGAACAAGAAGTAACCTTTTCTCGTGCAAAGGCAATTCCGGTGGTCAGGGTAACCTCCATCGACATAGTTCGTGGAATAACAATGGTGCTGATGATTTTTGTGAATGATCTCGGATCATTAAAAGACATTCCACTTTGGTTAGAGCATGTAAAACCAGGAGTTGATGGAATTGGTCTTGCGGATGTAGTGTTTCCCGCTTTTTTATTTATTGTCGGATTATCGTTACCCTTTGCGGTGGATAACCGGAGAAAAAAAGGTGACGACGATTTGCAGATTGTGAAGCATGTCGTACTAAGAACTATTGGATTACTGGTGATGGGTCTGTTCCTTGTAAATGGTGAAACGATAAATGAGGCGGCAACAGCTCTCTCCCGGTACCTGTGGAATTCGTTATCCTGTTTGTCGTTCATATTAATCTGGAACAGATATCCTAAAAACGCAAACAGGTATATTGTTTTTGCGGCGAAAACAGTTGGCATCATTACCTTACTGGTACTGGCCGTGGTTTACAGGGGCGGCGAACATAGTCACCTAACCTATTTTGCTCCTCAGTGGTGGGGAATTTTGGGATTGATTGGATGGGCCTATCTTGCAGGAGGACTGGTAACGGTTTTTTCAAATAATAACTTTTGGGTGATTCTCAGTGCCTGGATGTTCTTTTGTATCCTCAGCATGATGAACAAAGGAGGATTTATTCCACGCAACAGCATTGTTTCGCTCATTCCCTCTGCCATTCTTGGAGGAACGCTTACAGGATTAACACTTAGCGGTGTATTGAGTGCCGCCATATTCAGATATTTTAGGAAGCGAAATGAGAATTTTAAAATGACTCTTGTATTCGTTGCTTTTGCAGCGTTGCTAATCATTTTATCTGTTATTACCCGGCCATACTGGAAACTTGCAAAGCTTGGTGCAACACCTGCGTGGTTGTTTCTCTGCAGTGCATTTACTTTGCTTGCTTTCATTGCAGTTTATTGGATTGCAGATGTAAAGGGAAAAGCAAATTGGTTTAGCATTATAAAACCCGCAGGAACAGATACTTTACTTTGTTACCTCATTCCATACTTCGTATATGCCATTATTAAGGCAGCCCACTTTCACTGGCCCGAGGTAATAGTGTCGGGAGGTATTGGCCTCGTGAAGTCGCTACTGCTTGCATTGTTCTGTGTATTTATCGCAGGGCGGCTAAACAAAGCAGGAGTAATGCTAAAGCTGTAAACTTTATCTTCTTAATAATTTTCGCCTTTACATTGTTGATGGAAGCCAAGCCTTGGATGGCGTTACTTAAACCCTGAGACATCGAGTGGTGGAATAAAGCCGCAACTAATTTAGAAAAGATAACGGATTCGTTCATTTTCCCTCATGAAGCCAAAGTTTACTAAGGAAGATCAGGAAGGCATAATTTTTTACGTTACTATATCCAAATTATTGGAGAACTAAAAGTTATTATATGTCTGAAGCCCATGAGTATGAAAGCCGCGGCCCTTCTTTGAGTACTTTAATGTTGATTGCCGTTATTATTCTCGGCCTGCTTTATTTCTTAGCAAAAGGCTGTACCAATCCTTCGGACAATGAAACTGCCCCGGCGAAGCACAGTGCCGCTCTTAATGCTACCAGCGATTTGTCTATTGGTTGACTTATAGATTGCAGGCAGGCTTGGGGATGAAGCTAATATCATTGGAGGGGTAGGTTTTAATTGCGAGATAAATAGTAGTTGTAGTTTTTTTTTACCAGATGAGAAACGCTTTTCAATTAGTCCTGAAGCTTCCGATACACTTCTAATAATGCCGACTCGTCTCCTACATTGCCGGGAAATACCACATAAATAATTCCTGGAAACTTACTTTTTTCATCCAATTGCCAGACCGGCACACCAGGAATAACTGATCCAAGCACCAGAGCTTTTTTTGCTGAAAGACCTTTTGTGGCAAGATCACTGGAGGTTATCCCTCCTTTGGCTACAATAAATTTAGGCCGCACTGTAAGGCCTTTCATTATGCTGACAAGGAACGCTGATACGATTGCACTTATTCCTAAACTGCTTTCTACATCGATACCGACTTCAACGCTACGGCTGGTATGGATCACTACATTTTTTCCAGCAGTTATCCAATCGTCTGTTTGTCGGCTGATAGCTTGCGCTTTGGACAATACTTGTTGTGTAAGAAGGATCTCTCCAACATTCACTTCAACTGATTCATACCCGCCATGTTTTAATAACCATGTAAGTTGTGTGGTAGTTTTAGGCACGTGAGATCCTACAACAACGAGGGAGCCATTTGCAGACGTAATATCCTCTTTTTTCGGATGAAAAATTTTACCGGATTCCAGTCCGGCACGGATAGGGACAATTGTGGCGGACGTTCGATACAAAAGTTTTTTTCCTGACCTTTCTGCCAGCATCAATCCCATTGCAATTACTTCCAGGTCTTTGTAACCAGCCGCGTTCATTATACATATTGACCCTTCAGCACAAGCAATTAATTTATCACGAACCACTTGCGGGCCACCTAGCCGAATGTCTTCAATGGATACGGTCTTCACTTCATCTGCCATGACCCGGCCTTTGGTTTTTCCTTCTACCCATTTTTTAAGATTTGCATGTTGGTAGCCAAAAACTACATCTTTTGCAAAAGGTGTATCTGAAACAGGCAGCAGTTGATCCTTCTCAGCAATATAATGAACGTCATCAATCGTGTACCTGCCTCCCTCAATGAAAGCAGGAATTAAAACAATTATTGCCTCTTTCATATGCAGCGCAGTTGCAATAGCATCTACTTCTGCCGGAAAATGTCCTCTCAGTGTAGAATCGCTCCTGCTAATCACGATTATTTCTCTGCTGCTCCTTTTGGCCGCCTCTTTTAGGTTATGACCAATTTCTAAAGCGAGATGTACGGCATCTTGCTCTGCAAGACTTCTAGAGTTGGTAAGAATAAATAAAATATCAGGCTTTTTCGCCAGTTCTTGTGCCATCAGATCCACGCTCCAACTGGTAAGAACGGTAACCTCATAACACGTTTGGGTGCCGGTTGGATCATCGTCGAGTACTACGATAGTTTTTTCGCTTTTTAGAAATTCCTCTCTAACGGTTGATATGTTTAGCTCCTGGAACTCAGGAGGCAATTGATTCATTTTGTCGTTTACGTTCAGATACATTGCTGTGTTTTATTGCTCAGAAGCAGGATCGTCCAACAAGGCCTTCAGCTTCGATGGATCAAATTAATTACTAAAGGTTTAAACTATTTTTTTATTTTCAGCATTCTAACGAAAAATCATGCAAATCATCATAACCGGGGGTGCCGGATTTTTAGGACAACGATTGGCCAAAGCGCTCCTGAAAAACGCATTGGACTTTGAAGAATTAGTATTGGCCGACATTGTTTTACCTTCAAGTCCTTCAAATGATAGCCGTGTAAAATGTCGGCAGGTAGACCTGTCAAAGGATGGGGCAGCAAAGAATTTAATAACATCGCGCTCAGCTATAGTTTTTCATTTGGCTGCCGTTGTAAGTAGTCAGGCTGAGAAAGAATTTGATCTTGGTTATACAGTTAACCTTGACATCACCCGGCTACTTCTTGAAGCTTGTCGTCATCATAACAGCCAAATTAAATTTATATTTTCCAGCTCATTAGCTGTGTATGGAGGAACGCTGCCTGCATTAGTTACAGATATGACAGCAGTAACGCCGCGTTCATCTTACGGAACGCAAAAAGCAATGGGCGAATTGCTGGTGAATGATTATTCAAGAAAAGGTTTTGTAGATGGCAGGGTATTGCGACTACCTACTATTTGCGTTCGACCCGGCCGTCCAAACCTGGCAGCCTCTTCTTTTGTCAGCAGCATCATTCGCGAGCCTTTGAACGGTGAGCAAGCTGTTTGTCCAGTGTCAACTGATCTTGCTCTTTGGTTGTCTAGCCCCGATACTATTATAGAAAACATTATTAA
The DNA here is from genome assembly GCA_038199395.1 of Chitinophagales bacterium. GTDB lineage: Bacteria > Bacteroidota > Bacteroidia > Chitinophagales > Chitinophagaceae > Segetibacter. The sequence continues at coordinate 27,030 of JBBPZJ010000100.1, read as the reverse complement.
AGCGGCAATGTTGAACGCAGGAGCTTTCGAAGGGTGGCGAACATTGAACCTTCCCGGAATAGGTGTTACGGTAAGAGAAATGCTGGCATCGCTTGAAAGGATCACTGGCAAGGAAACCGTTGATAGGGTCAAGTTTATTCCGGATGAATCAATCAACAAAATTGTCAGCAGTTGGCCCGGAGCAATTGATAACAGCCGTGCGATTGAGATGGGATTTAAAGCTGATAACTGCTTTGAAGATTTTATCACTCAATTCATAACCACTAATAAGCAGCAATCTTAATGCAGCGACTTCCCCTCCCGATCATTGGCCTTGCCATTGCGGTTTTTGTTCTCGTATTCCTGGTCCTGCGCACCAAAGTACACCCGCTCATCGCTATGATACTTGCCTCATGTATCGCAGGTTTAACGGGGGGTATGTCTGTGACTGAAACAACTGATGCAATTACCAAAGGTTTTGGATCAACACTGGGCACAATAGGTATCATTATAGGGCTCGGTGTAATGATGGGGCGCATATTGGAAGTTTCGGGAGCTGCTGAACAAATCGCCTATTCTTTAATAAAATGGTTGGGTGTTCGCTACGAAGCATGGGCACTCGCAATAACCGGTTATTTTGTAAGCATTCCCATTTTTGCTGATTCTGCTTTTGTGATCTTGTTTCCTATAGCGAAAGCTTGCTCAAAAAAAGGAAATACGTCGGTATTAACGATGGGGGTGTCACTGGCCGGTGGACTAGTGGTTACCCACACAATGGTTCCACCAACACCGGGACCTTTGGGTGTAGCAGGAATATTTGGGATAGACGTTGGTGCAATGATGCTTTTAGGATTAATTCTTGCTATTCCCTGCACTATTTCATTTGTATTGTACGCCCATTGGCTTGGAAAGAAGTATGGCGAGGACCTGGAAGAAACGGTCATTGATCAGGAACTAAAAACGGCAGAAGATAAATATAACCAGGAGAAGGCAGACAGACCATTGCCATCGTTAACGTTGTCGTTGCTTCCTATAGTGGTTCCGATCGTGCTGATCTTTATCAAGGCAGTCATCAATCTGTTTCCGGCAGTTGCTGTCAGCCAGTTGTCTTTTATAAGATTGATTGCGCAGCTATTCACTTTTACCGGAACGCCTTTCATTGCACTTTGCATCAGTACCCTTTTAGCGGTCTATACACTGGTGCCATACCTAGATCGAAAAGAAACGTCAGCACGGCTGGAAGAAGGACTTTAATCTGCGGGAATCATATTAATGGTAACAGGGGCAGGAGGAGCGCTGGGATTCGTTGTACGTGAAAGTGGTGCAGGAACTCAACTGGCTGCACAGATAGCGAAATTGCCTTTTTCTCCCATAATGATACCATTTTTCGTAGCTACAGCGGTTCGTCTTATCCAGGGTTCTGCTACAGTGGCCATGATTACTGCCGCATCCATCACGGCCCCTGTTCTTAACCATCTTTCCGGCGTTAATATGCTCTTTGCAGCCGAGGCGGCAGTAATGGGGGCATTTTGCTTCAGTTACTTTAACGATCGCTTATTTTGGGTAGTTAACCGTATGATGGGAATTGCCGAGGTAAAAAAGCAGCTAATGGCGTGGTCTGTTCCAACAACCATTTCGTGGGCTGTGGGTGGAGTGCTGATAGCGTTGGTGAACCTGGTTTTTGGCTCAGGGGGTGCTTTGCTAGATCCGGTAATTCCTTTAGTAGGATTTGGAATTATATTTTTATTTGTTAGACGGCAATAACGCTTACAAGACTAATGACGAATAGTGTGCTGTAAGGCTTTGGGGCATAGTGAAGCTCGAAGTTTTACTGCTTTTAAAAGAACTGTAACTACTCTGTATGCATAATAATTAAACAGTTTAACCTCAGAACGGGCAGAGAAAAGTACGCGCAAAGAAACACAGAGACAATAGAAATATTGCTATAAAATAACAAGGACTTAGTTCGTCAACTAAAGAAGCAGAAACATTTGCAACGGGAAAAAAGTTTCTCAGATTATAATTTTAATTTAACTAAGATACTCCTTTCTTCTTGTTTTAAAATGAACTCGACGTTCAGTCAAAATCCCCACGAAAGTGATGGCATACAATTTTTACTATTTTCCTATTAATAATTTAAAAAAAGCATTTTATGTCAGAAAATAATAGAAGCTTAAATAGCGATAATGATAACAACCTCGATTCTTCAGCATCAAGAACTGATACAAGTCAGTTGACAGGAGATACTGTAACTGTGCAGGGAACTACATTTAATAAGGAGGAAATTGAACAGGCAAACAAGCCACAGCCCAATGTCATTTTAGATAAAGTTAGCGGTCCTAATACTAAGACAAACAGGGATAATGAAAGGGTAAATGCGAGAGCAAATGAAGCATCTGACTCTACCGACACTAACACAGGAGGTATTATTGCCGGTGCGGCAAAAGGGGCGAATCAATCATAATTACTTGAACTGGTGTAGAATATTGGAACAGTTCTACACCTTTAATTATTCTCTTTTGTTGAATATCTGACTACTACAATTTTAAAGTTCTACAATACAAGGTTTGATTCTTCTAAGCATTATAAGAAAGCTTTATTGTTTTTTTAAAGTAGTTAGTAAAGAATCTTGCTGTTACCAACTTTTCCTTGTAAAGCTGTCTAACCGTCTGTGTGTCGGAATTAAATACCGGGCATATGCTTTTATAAAAGAAGCAATTTTACCATTATATTTATAATAAAAACGCCTTTGCTTCAGCAATCTACAATACAACTGCTTCGGTTTCCTTTCTCTTATTTTTTAATGCCCGTTTTTTGGTTTGCTTTAAGTTTTGTTGAAACTATTAATGTTCCCAGAGCTGTTTTAATTTTCATAATTCTTCATGTACTTGTCTATCCATCAAGCAACGGCTATAATAGCTACATGGATAAAGATGAGGGTAGTATAGGAGGAATAAAAAAGCCATTAGCTCCGACAAAGCAACTGTTTTATACAACTATCATTTTAGACATCATTGCCATAGGTCTGTCGGTTTTCATTTCTACCTTATTTACAAGTTGTGTCATAATTTACATAATTTGTTCGCGGCTGTATAGTTCAAGGGCTGTAAGATTAAAACAATATCCTATAATCGGATATTTGATTGTAATTTTTAACCAGGGATCTCTTACCTATTTTATGATTTATCATGGTGCGGATTCGAACCTTACCAATCATATGTCATGGCTTGGGTTACTTGCTGCAGCTTTTTTAATCGGAGGTTTTTATCCCATTACACAGGTATATCAACACGAAGCAGACGCCGTGGATAATGTTACAACTATAAGCATGCGGTTGGGAAAAAAAGGGACTTTTATTTTCTGCTCTGTTATGTATAGTATAGCGGTGGTAATATTATGGTTGTATTATAGCCGCAGTGAACTTTATGTGCCTTTTTTTGTTCTAATAATCTTTTTCATTCCCGTCATCATATATTTTATTCAGTGGTTTATGAAAGTGTTGAAAGACGACCATCTGGCCGATTTTAAACATACTATGCAAATGAATTGGCTGGCCAGCACCTGTACCAGCCTTGCTTTTATAACAATAATTCTTCTTCAAAAATTTGGCTAATATAATATCAATAGGAACTGCGCTGCCTCAGTACTGTCATTCTCAAGAGAAGATTTTAAACTTTATGCAGAAGGCCTATAAGCTCGACGAAGATGACAGCCGCAAGTTGTCTTTTTTATACAGGCAAAGCGAAATAAAAAACAGGTATTCTGTACTGCCCGATTTTGGAAGAGCTGAGGATGAGTGGGAATTCGTAGAACCTGACGCACCGGAAAGATGCCTAAGCAGCAGGATGGCCGTTTTCGAAAAGAATGCTGTGAGCCTCTCAGTTGCTGCTATTCGCAATTGCATTATAGACAAAATTGAACCTGTCGAAATTACCCATTTGATTACCGTAAGCTGTACCGGCATGAGCGCACCGGGGCTCGATTTGCAAATAACAGAAGACCTTAAGTTGCCTCATAATATTTTCAGAACTTCAGTAAACTTTATGGGGTGTTATGCAGCTATCCATGCAATGAAAATTGCAAAAATGATTTGCGATACCACAAAAAACGCAAATGTCATAGTTGTCTGCACGGAAATATGTACTATTCATTTTCAGAAACATTTCAATTTAGACAATGCAGCCAGCAGTTTATTGTTTGGCGACGGCAGTGCCGCTCTACTTCTTTCAAATAAGGTAGCTTCTTCTAATTTTCTTACGCTGAAAAGTTTTTATTCAGAGATCGCCTATAAAGGCAGGGATGACATGTCGTGGCACATCAGCAACACAGGGTTTCTTATGAAATTAAGTGCTTATATACCGCAATTAATTCAGGAAGACATAGATAAATTAGTACAAAACGCCTTGCAGGAAGCAGGCCTTAATCAAAATAACATTACTCATTGGTGCATTCATCCTGGTGGAAGAAAGATATTGGAGGTGATAAAAGCAAAGCTGTCGCTGTCAGCAGAAGATATTTCCTGCTCCAGAGCTGTTTTATCTAAATACGGCAACATGTCATCTCCCACGATTTTGTTTGTACTAAAAGAAATAATGGAAGGAATAATACCAACACCGGCAAATGTTTTTGGAGTAGCTTTTGGGCCGGGCTTAACCATGGAAACTTTTATTGCATCAAAAGGATGAAACTTTCTACCCGGTCATACCAACTCGAATTATTAGACCAGCCTTCTATCCCCTTTGCTGACATAAAGCAAAATATGAATGAACTGGATTTTATCAACACCTGGTTGGGTGGCCATCAAATAACGATCGATGGTTTTAGTCAGTTATTAGGAGATAGAAAGGAAATATCTGTTTGTGAGATTGGCTGCGGAGGTGGTGATAACCTGGTAGCGATCAATAGTTGGTGTAAGAAAAAAGGTATTAAATTAGCTGTTATAGGAATTGACATTAAAGAAGAATGTATCGATTATGCTAAAAGCAGACAGCACGTATTTTCATCAATAAGGTGGGTGACAAACGACTATCTGAAAGTTGTTTTTCAGGAAAAGCCCGATATCATTTTCTCTAGTTTGTTTTGTCATCATTTCACAAATAGTCAATTAGTAATACAATTTGAGTGGATGAAAGAGAATAGTCGCGTGGGTTTTTTTATAAATGACCTCGAAAGAAGCCCCGTTGCCTATCATTGTATCAAATTACTTACTCAATTGTTTTCAAAATCTTATCTCGTGAAAAATGATGCTCCTTTAAGCGTGGCAAGAGGATTTACCAAAAAAGAGTTGCTGGGAATTTCTAGAGAGGCAAATATCGAAAATGTAAACATTAGTTGGAAGTGGGCGTTCAGGTACCTTTTATTGCTTAAAAATGACTAACACTCCGTTATATGATGTAGCGATAATAGGTGGCGGACTCTCAGGTCTTTCGCTCGCCATTCAAAGTGCAGCAGAAGGCTATACTGTTGTACTGTTTGAGAAGGAAAATTATCCTTTTCATAAAGTGTGTGGAGAATATATAAGTTTTGAAAGTTGGCCTTTTTTACAACGATTGGGTGCTGATCTTAAAAGTTTAGATCTTCCTGTTATTAAAAAACTTCATCTATCTGATGTTAAAGGAAACAGTTATTCTTTCGATTTACCCTTAGGAGGATTTGGTATAAGCAGATTTTCACTAGATTTCTCTTTATATCAAATTGCTGTTGCAAAAGGAGTAAATGTACGTACCAATAATAAAGTAAGCGCTGTGGTCTATAGTAATGATCTCTTTACTATTACCGCAAGTGACCAGCAATTTCAGGCAAAAGTAGCAGTATGTTCTTATGGCAAAAGAAGCAACCTGGATGTAAAATGGCGCCGACCTTTTACACTACAAAAATCAAGCGGTCTCAGTAATTACATTGGTGTTAAGTACCACATCAAATACAATCATGATCCCGGTAGTATTTGGTTGCATAATTTTTTTGATGGCTACTGCGGAATGTCAAAAATTGAAGGTGAAAAAAGTTGCCTTTGCTATCTCACTACAGCACAAAATCTGCGGGAATCAGGTAATTCTATAAGAGAAATGCAAAGAAAAATTTTATATGAAAATCCTCAACTGCGAGAAATATTTTCTTCTGCAGAATTTGTATACGATGAACCTTTAGCGATATCTCAAATTAGTTTTAGCAAAAAAATGCAGGTAGAAAATCATCTGCTTATGTTGGGAGACGCTGCCGGCATGATAAGCCCCTTGTGTGGTAATGGAATGAGTATGGCAATGCATTCATCTAAACTTGCTTTTGATAGTATAAAGCTTTTTTTACAATCGAAAATGACCCGTTACGAGATGGAAAAAAAGTACGAAACAGATTGGAAAGATGCTTTTTCAAGCAGACTTTGGATAGGAAGGAATGTTCAAAAGCTTTTCGGAGGAAATACTACAACATCTGTGTTTTTAAAAACAATGCATTCAATTCCTTCACTTGCAAAACTACTGATCCGCTCCACCCACGGAACTTCATTTTAAAAGTGCCAGCCATTCCATTGCAGTACAATTGATCTTACCTCAAAACCTGCTTATATGTTACCCTTAACGATTATCACATCGTCATTCCTTTACCATTTTGTACAGGATTTTCGTTGCTTAATGCTGTATTATCATTTGCGTCCTGCAAATATTCCTGTTGCTCTTCGCTTTTCTCGTAGGCCTTTTTTTGTTCTTCCGGTCTAACTACCCCTTGCCCGTCCTGCACCTGGCTATCACCCGTTGTCTTGCTGTTTTCTTTTGAATCTGTCGAAGATGTTTTTACCCCTTTTGAGTTGTCTTCTACAGCATTATTTAGCGATTCTTCCATAAGTAACAATTTAATGTTGATAAATCTCGAAACAGTTGAAAAAATTAAACCTATTTCAGAAAATTATCAATTTGTGATATTGATATCGGTTTTTCAACAATGTGGCAATTCGTATCACTCCCCGAATCATTATAACCCGGCTTATTGCTGGGTTTATTTGCACTGATTAAAAATAAATGTACTCCCGGCGCTGCATCCAAAATATTTTTAGCTTCCGGCCACCCTAACCCATCAGGAAGGTTATTATCAAGTATTACTATATCCGGTGTGTTAGTTTGAACCGAACCTAATCCGTCATGTAACGTATGAGAAATGCTAACATCGCAGTTTTTTTTGGATAGATAGAATTGCATCAGTAGACAAAAGTCCACTTCGTCATCGATTATTAATACTTTCTTCTTACCCATGCCTCTACAGAGTAAAAAATATTGCCACTACAATTAGGTAGATAAACAGTAAACAAAGGATATAGTTGTAGAAACAATTTCTCAAATAAAATCGTTTTTTCTTTTCTTAGCGCTTACTAAACATGGCGTCAAAAACCGGTTAACTATTGTTTCTTTTTCTAAAGGATAAAACCTTTTTACTTTTTTATCTCCTCTTTTTTATCTTTTTATACCTGGCAAGACAATGGCATTATAATTGCCTAATGGTGAGGAAAATTGAAATTAGTATGAAAAATGTTTTATTGGCATTGATTTTAAGCAGTGGCTTTAGTTTAGCAGCAGGTGCACAAAGCAAGTTTTCTCTTGGTCCCAATGCAGGTGTGGGTGCCTCGTGGTTAGATAATACACCTAACAGGAAAGCAAAACTTTCCGGAAATGCAGGTTTATCTTTAGTATACAGCGCAGCACAACATTTTGGAATAGGTCTCGATGCAAGATATTCTTTTGAGGGTGGAAAATATTCTTCATCCAGCCAGGCAGTAACCTCAGACCTCAATTATTTCAGACTTCCACTAAAGTTCATTTATTTCTTCGGAGATTATGGCAATAGGGTAAGACCTAAAGTATATGCAGGTCCATCCTTTGGTTTTTTAACAGGTGGTAAAACAACTATTGAGTTGCCAAATAATACTAAGGTGGAAAGCAACTCAAAAGACATTTATAAAACATTTGATCTCGGCCTTACGGCGGGTGCAGGTTTAAATATCCGTCTTGTAAAAAATACCTGGTTTAATACCGATGTACATTACTTACATGGAATCTCGGATCTTACAGCCGGCAAGCAACACAATAGAGGGTTTGGTGTTAATGTCGGCGTTAATTTTGGCTTATAGAAACTGTTTTTATAAACTTGCTAACGCCCCTAATCGGGGGTATATTTACAACATTCATTTTAAAAAGATTAATTATGGTTAGATTAAAAACTAAGCAACTATTACTTGTAATGACCATTGCGAGTGTAATAATATTCGGTTGTAAGACAGTTGGTAAAATGAGTAAGTCTCAAAAAGGCGCCGTGATCGGTGCGGCTGGCGGTGCAGCAGTAGGCGCAGGTGTCGGTAAGGCAGCACATAACACAGCTTTGGGCGCTATAATCGGTGCAGCGGTAGGTGGGGTTACGGGAGGTGTTATTGGGAAGCAGATGGATAAGGAGGCTGAAGAAATAGCCACAATTCCCGGTGCCGATGTAAAGCGGGTCGGGGAAGGAATTAATGTAACATTTGAATCGGGTATCTTATTTGGTGTAGATCAGTCAGACTTAACCGCTGTAGCACAGGCAAAAATAAAAGATCTTGCAAATGTATTTTCAAAGTATCCTGACAGCTACATTTTAATAGAAGGTCATACTGATGCGTCAGGTTCTTCTGATCACAATATGACTTTGTCAGAGCAAAGAGCGAAATCAGTAGCTGGTTTTTTACAAACACAAAAAGTGTCGCCATCAAGAATAAAAACTGCATGGTATGGAGAATCGCAGCCAAAATTTCCAAACGATACAGAAGCAAATAAGGCGCAAAACAGGCGTGTCGAATTTGCAATATATGCAAATGAAGCTTTAATTGAGAAAGCTAAAAGAGAAACAGGCGGGTCGAAATAGAAAGCAATTCAAATAAATAGGAAAGCTGCAACAATAATATGTGTTGTGGCTTTTTTATTTAGAATTTACTGAAGTTAATAGGCTTGAAGTAATTCCCTGTTGAAGATATTTTCAGTACTACATTATTCTTTATTTGTTGAAGAATTGTATTGGCACACAAAATAAGGTGACTAACCCTGCTTCTGCAATTCTTGGTACGGAGTTTATTAGGTGTATTGAGTAGAAAGAATACTTCTATGAAAACATCCGGCGATTTTAAAAACCGCATTACAATGCGTTACGCAGTGCGTACTCTTGCTATGCTTGTACTTCCAAAATTTTGTTCTTCCTGGTACGACGTCTTTAACTGTTTGTTGCTTGTTTGTAGTTGATAAAATTCTTCTAAATAAAGTGTTGAAATAGCATTAGTTACAATAAAAGAAACAGCGAAGGCGAGGTAAAAATGCGTACTTATCTTATCAATAATAAAGCTTTTCTCAAAGGAATATTATTAAAGTTAAAACGCCTGTAGAACTTTTTCTACACCTGCTACTTTTATTTAAAATATTATTGGACTGATGTTTATAAAGTAGGGTAATTATTTATTTGTAACTCTTTCTTTTCGTTACCTTTAAGTTTTTTTTTTCACATTTTTAAAGTTTGGTGTTGTATTGGATTCAGTGAAAGTGAACTTTTAAACCTCAGATAATCAATATGCTCACCCAAATTCAAACCCAAAAACAGCAGTTGAAAATTCTACCTCAGCAAATCCAAATGCTGAATATTTTTCATCTGAACGTTTTAGAATTAGATCAGCGCATAAGTGATGAATTAGACGAGAACCCTTTGTTAGAAATGAATGAAGAGGAAGAGACCGTCGCCGTTGAGAAATTCGCTAAGGAAAATGCCCAGGACTATGAGGACTGGGAGGAACATGGATATGATGATATCCCTGATTATAAACTTGAGTACGAAAATTATTTTAACAGTGAAGCTATTCCTAATGTGCCGATTAAATCTTTTAGCGATTACCGCGTAGGATTGAAAGACCAGATCAGGTACATGGACCTTTCAGAAAAAGATTTAAACCTCGCTGATTATATAATTGACTGTCTTAATTGCAACGGATTTTTATTGCAGGACGTTGAAGACATGGCCGACGACCTTTCGTTTAAGCATGGAGTAATAGTTGAAGCTGATGAACTGGAAGAAGTTGTCAGACACATACAAAAATTAGATCCTGTAGGCGTTGGTGCAAAAAACACCCGTGAGTGTTTGCTGTTGCAGCTTCATCATATGCAGAAGAAGGGTCCTGATGTAAAGATGGCCGTTAAGCTTCTTGAAAATCACTATGCTGATCTTTCTCACAGAAATATGGAAAAGATAATGGATGCTCTTTCTATAGACGAGGATGAACTTAAAATTGTTTTAAGGCTGCTGGCTTCGCTGAAATTGAAGCCGGTACTGGAAGAATTTGAAGGAACTACAGTCAACAACAACATTATACCTGATTTTATATTAACAGTGGATGACGACGGCGATATAGAAGTCAACCTTTATCGATCAAGGTCTTCTTCGTTGTATATAAATCAATCGCTGATGGAAACGGTGCAATATGCCGGTGCAACCCGCGATAAGTCAACCACCCAGTATTTAAAAAGCAAATTAAGCTCAGCACAGTGGTTTGTAAACGCTATTAAGCAGCGGGAAGGAACTATGATGCAAATAATGAAAGCTATTGTTGACCTGCAAAGAGAATACTTTAAAACAGGCGATGTAAGCCTTTTAAAACCGATGATCTTAAAGAATATTGCAGATAAAGTCGGCGTAGATATTTCAACTGTGTCTAGGGTTACATCAAACAAATACGTAGACACGCCTTTCGGTATTATTTTGCTTAAAAATTTATTTACCGAAGGCATCATTAACAAGGAAGGTGAAGTAATCAGTAACAGAGTTATACAATCTGCAATTGAGGCAGTTATAGAAAAAGAGGACAAGTCAAATCCATACACTGACCAGCAACTGGTGACTATTTTGGCTAATAAGGGAATAAACGTGGCCAGGCGCACGATTGCAAAATATAGAGAACAACTGCAAATTCCGGTAGCGCAATTAAGAAGAATGTGGGCCTAAAATAAAAACAAACTAATTTTAAGGATTAAATTTTGTAAATGAGTAAAATTTTAGTGATAGACGATGATGTGGACATGTGCTTGCTTTTAAAGCGGTTTTTAAGCAAGAATGGTTACGAAGTCGCCCTCGCGCATAATGGAAAGAAAGCTCTCGAGGAGCTTGAAAATGGAGAGCCAAATCTTGTTCTTTGCGATTTTAGGTTAGAAGATATAGATGGAAAGGAATTATTGATCAAAATAAAAGAGCGATACCCCCGCACCCCGGTAATTATTGTTACAGGCTATAGCGATATAAAAGTGGCTGTGGAAGTAATGAAATTAGGAGCTTATGACTATGTAACGAAGCCGTTGTTTCCAGATGAGATTTTGTTAAGCATCAAGTCTGCTTTACAGAAAGTCGCAACCAGGCAGGAAAATATTGCCACGGTCATTATGCCTGAAGACGACTCAAAAAACGGCATTAAATCGAAAACAATTACTTCTGGCCAATATATTTTTAGCGACAGCCCCGAATTTGAAAACATCCTTAAGCAAATTGACCTCGTATCGCCCACAAACTATAGCATTTTAATTTATGGCGAAAGCGGAAGCGGTAAGGAAGCTATAGCCCAGGAAATCCATAAAAGAAGTAAGCGAAAAGAAATGCCTTTTGTTGCAATAGACTGCGGAGCTTTATCAAAAGAACTAGCTGGCAGCGAGCTATTCGGACACGAGAAAGGATCTTTTACAGGTGCTTTGAATCAGAAAATAGGCAATTTTGAAATTGCTAATGGCGGAACCATTTTCCTGGATGAGGTCGCCAATTTATCGTACGATGTGCAAGTTGCTTTATTAAGAGTTGTGCAGGAAAGAAAGATGCGGCGAATAGGAGGAAACAAAGATATCGACCTGGATGTAAGAATTATTATCGCCAGTAACGAGCGACTACTTGATTCAGCTAAAAAGGGAAAATTCAGGGAAGACTTATATCATCGGTTTAATGAGTTTAGTATAGAAGTTCCTCCATTAAGAGATCGCAAGTACGATATGATGATTTTCGCTAAGCATTTTCTTAAGTTAACCAATGATGAATTGGGTAAGAATATCAGGGGCTTTTCTCCTGAGGTTGAAGCTATCTTTAAAACTTATGTTTGGCCCGGCAATTTACGCGAGCTGAAGAATGTTGTTAAGAGAGCTACTTTGCTTTGCGATACAGATTATATTATGCCAACAGTATTGCCTTTCGAAATAACCAATTTTACAAAACTTCAATTTGGGGAAACGGCGGAAGAAGCTCCTTCAAACATACAGGTAAAACAACCGGAGCCCGTTGCTGCACCTGTAGTCAGTTATTCTGCTCCTGTAATGCCGGAGCCTGTTTTTTCCAAGCAATTAGAGATAAACGAGCATAGTTTAAAAGGTGCCAGTATTGATGCAGAATATGAAATGATAGTAGAAGCCTTAAGAAAAGCAAATTATAATAAAAGTAAGGCCGCCAAAATACTCAATGTTGACAGAAAAACGCTATACAACAAAATGAAGCAATACAAACAGTTTAATAGTGACTTATAAATCGCGGTTTGATTTTTTTAAATGAAAAGGGTAAACACAAAATTTACCCTTTTTTCTTTTTCAAAAACAGCTTAAAACTAAAATGGCGGGGAAGTAGAGTTGACATGATAATAAATTGTTGCAATAAAAACATTCTTTCCACCAACGGCCTGAAGAGCTAATTCACTTTTAATGATTGCTTTTTAAAGTAATCTTATAATGACTATTCATCACTTTTTTATTATTCCGGTTGATAAAGTTAAAAGAGAATGAATAGAATAAACAGTAGATGAAAATGAATAAACAAAACCAGGAAAAGAAAATATTGATCGTGGATGATGACGAGGACGATTTTTTTATTACTTCAGAATATATTAAAAGTATTCCTTTTAATCACTTTACTGTAGACTGGTCCTACAATTACAATGACGCTTTAAAAAAATTAGTTTCTAATGAATATGACATTTATTTCGTTGATTATCGCCTGGGAATCAAAACAGGAATGGATCTTTTGAATGATGCAATTGGAAGTGGATGCGAAGCGCCTATTATATTATTAACAGGAAAAGGCACACAGGAAATTGATGTAAAGGCAATGGAAAGCGGTGCCTATGATTATCTTATTAAATCTGAGCTAAATACTGAAAAGCTGGAGAGATGTATTCGTTACTCTCTTGAGAGGGCTGCATCGATACAGGCATTGAAAGCGAATGAAAGAAGATACAGAAGTATTTTCGAAAAATCTAAAGACGTTGTCTTTATCACCAGTACTGATTTTAAGATTGCTGAGATTAATTATGCAGCAACAGAGTTGTTAGATTATGAACTTGACGAATTGATAAACCGCGATATCTTTTCGCTCTTTAAAAATAAAAGTGACAGAACGTACTTTGCCGATATATTAAATGAAATTGGGGAGTTTTACGATTATGAAGTAGATATTTTGTCGAAAAATGGTGAGATTAGAAACTGCATCATTTCAGCTTCAATCGAAATCAATAATAACGGTGACAAATATGTACAGGGAATAATACACGATAACACGAGCCGAAAAAAAGCAGAAAAAACATCGTTGCAGGCAGAAAAGCTGGCAGCCACCGGTCGCCTTGTTCGTACCCTTGCTCATGAGGTAAGAAATCCCTTAAACAATATTAATCTGTCTATCGAGCAGTTAATTCAGCAGGCGAGCGACGAAGACTCTAAACTTTATTTGGACATTGTACAACGAAATGGAAAAAGAATAGGCGATCTCATTACAGAACTTCTCAACTCAGCCAGGCTTTCTTCTCAAATCAGTCTTCACAAAGTTTCTTTACAGTCAACAATGGACGGCGCTATTGCTGCAGCAATTGACCGGATGACGTTAAAGCGAATAGACCTTCAGGTTTCTTATCCTGAAACTGATTGTTTCGTTTTACTTGATCCTGAGAAAATTCAGCTAGCTTTTCTAAATATTATTATAAATGCAATTGAGGCGATGGATGCTGAGACCGGTATACTAAAAATAATTATTTACACTATAGAAGGTGAGCATTCTGTAGAGATTATCGATAACGGCAACGGCATTAGTGAAGAAAATATGTCGAAACTGTTTGAACCCTATTTTACTTCGAAAAGAAATGGTATGGGATTAGGTCTGGCGTCAACGTTGAATATCATCCAATCGCACAATGCTCATATAGATGTAAAATCGGAACTAAATAAAGGGACATCTTTTATTATTGGGTTTAAAAAAGCATAAAGGTTGCAAATAAAAAAGAGGCTTTACCGGCCTCTTTTTATTGAAAAATGTGTGTGCAGTTAACTCATAGTATTAGTTAGAAACCGTAGTTATGAACTGAAGCTTCACTAAAGTCGTAACTCCTCGAGGCTGCACCGACAGAGTCGAACACAGAAGATAAAATACACGAAAGTTTTTTCAAAAACGCATTTTTCTTCTCATAATTATTATCGTAAAAGTCGACCTTAAGTATTTGAACTTTGATTAGGACATGCGTTGTTAATGCAGCTTTTATTTCTTCGGCAGTTAAATCAGTTTGATAAGCAAGCTCTTCAGGATCATGAATAATTCTTGCTTTACCGAAAATATTCATGAAGTAGTTTTTACCTTTCTTAAAGTAGTTTAATCCCACCGGAAATTCTCTGTCAAACTGACTTATGAGTTGCTGAGGCCGATTGATAAAAAAAGTAATATTGCCACAATCATCGACCTTACATGTATTTATAATAGTATTATTGATCTTGAGAGGACTATTACTGTGGCAATAAAATAGAGCCACTTTAATGTCTTCAATCTTTTCAGCGATAAAATTCAAAGCCTTATCATTGTGGATCATACTTAAATCTTTAGAATAAACACTTCTAAAAGCGTACCTATTTTTAAAATTTAAGTTAAAAACTGCGCTGTATAACCAACTCTGTACGTAAAAGAATGGAAATTAACGTTTTAAAGCGCCTTGATAAAAGCAATTGCAGTTAAAAAAAGTTCGAACAAGTCGCCGACATTCCATGAATGGGATAAAGAAGACAATAAAGAGCCAGATTAAGACTGATTGACGTCTCTTATTTCACCAAATTCACCTTCATCGGGTTTCTCGCCTTTAACTATTGCTTTCAGAATATTAAAGAAAACAACGAACTTATTTGACGATCCATCCCAATAACTTGCCTCATCTGTTTTAACCTGCAATAGAGACAAGGCCGGATCTTCTATACCTTTCGGAAACCAGGCCTTTACAATAGGCGACCATAGCTCTTTTATTTTTTCATTATCATTTACAACCGATGCCTTTCCTTTTACATGTAAGTAACTATTTTGCCCGGGATGAGAATACATGAGATAGACAGTATTGTCTTTCGATATATCGTCAACTTTTCCAGAGTATTCATTTGTAAAAAACCAAATGCTTCCTTCTTCGTCAACTTGTACACTTTGCATAGGACGACTAAAAAGAGAGTAATCTTCTTGTACTGTTGCAAACATGCACACTTTTATTTCATCGACCATGTCTTTTAATTTTTTTAAGGCCTCCTGATTTGTAAGAGTTTCGTGAGTCATTGTCTATTGAGTTTTTAATGATGGTTAATTTTTGATAAATCTTTTTGCTTGGGTCCCAAAAGCCGGTTTACTTCACCTCCTAAATTGGTACTATGATCATTTCCGTTATAAGAGGGTTCAAAATAGTTTTTAAGTTTGTGCAGCTTCGTTGTTTTTGCCTGCCAGCGCAACAGGCGTGGTTTCTATCTCTCTCGCTTCTCTTTTTATAATAAATACTGCAGTGTCATCGGGAACAATACCTCCTCCATATTCTAAAGCATACGACTTGGTAAACTCTGCGCCAAAATACAGTATAAGTGAAGTATAATACACCCATGTAAGAATAATAATAACAGAAGCGGCGGTTCCATAAGTGGCTCCAAGGTTAGCTCTTCCCAGGTAAAATCCAATAGCAGCCTTACCAATGATAAACAATATAGAGGTAAATGATGCACCGACAAAGGCATCTCCCCATTTAATTTTTCCATCGGGCAGAACCTTAAAAATAATGGCGAATAAAAGACTGATAATTACGAATATGATTACGAGGTTCAATACATAAAATAAATAGACAGTAGAGTGAGGAAGAAAGTGGGTTAAACGATCACTGAGTAAGTCGAGCAAAGCACTGACCACCAGAGAAACAATCAATAAAAAACCAAGGCTTACGATCAGAGAAAAAGAAAGCAGCCGGTTAATAAAGTATTTGACTATACCTCTTTTGGGTTTTGCTCTTAACGACCAAATAAAATTGATAGAATCCTGTATTTCCGTAAATATTCCCGTCGCTCCAATTACAAGAGCTACTGTGCCTATTATGGTTCCTATGACCCCTTTATTTGAATGGTGACTATTTTTGATAATCTCTTGTACTTGCAAAGCTGCATCACTACCTATTAGACCGTTAATTTGACCATATATTCTGCCTTGTACAGCATCACGACCATAAAAAATAGCAGAAAGCGAAATAATAATAATTAACAAAGGGCCTATAGCAAAAATAGTATAGTACGATAAAGCTGCACTTAACTTTGCGCAATTGTCCTGGCTAAACCCGGCACCTGCCCCTTTAAGAACCCGAAAAAATTTTTTGATGAACTTCATTGTATTTCTCTCGTTATCATAGCAGTAAGTTCGTGCCACAGTGCAATAACGATCTTTGGTGTGGATTTTCTTTCTCGACTTATTTTACTTTGTTTCAGTGCGTTAGGTCGCTAATGGTATTCTTATTCCTTTTTAATTTTCTGATTGTGGCATGGTTCTTTAATTTCTTCATTAAACTTTTGTATGAGAAGTATACTGTATATCATAGCCGTAGTATTGGTAATTGGGTGGTTACTCGGCTTTTTCGTTTATAGCGCTACCGGAGTTATTCATGTACTGTTAGTACTTGCTGTTATTTCTTTGTTACTGGGCTTGATAAGGAGAACTTAAGTACATAAGGAAAGTAACTTTTGTAAGCTGCAGATACTACTTATCTGTGGCTTTTTTGTTTTATCTAAAAACATTTTTTATGTTATTAAAAAACAGGGGAAAAAGATTTTATATTGCTATTGCGATGGTTTCATTAATCCTTGTTTCTGCTTACGTTTTTTATAGAGTTGAAAAACATAATTTCCTTGATCACCAGCTTCAAAACATTGTTAAGAATAAAACCGATCAATTATATAAAATAAATTACGATTCAATATCAGTAGATGAAATAGCAGGTGATGTCTACATTAAAAATTTATACATCAAAGGAGACACAGGGCGTCAGATGGAAATGATCAGGCAGAAAGATACAAATGCGGCTGTTATAATTCTTGATATTTATATTCCATTATTAAAGGTGGTAGATTTTAAAACTGCGAGAGCGCTGCTTTCTAAACAGATGGAATGCAGGCAGATTATCATTACAAACCCTCAAGTTCATGTGTACCTTTTTCCGGGGCAGAGTAAACAATCTGATAATAAACAAAAACAGGAACAATTGTATAAACAGCTTTTAGGAAATTTTAAATTGATAAAAGCTGACAGTGTTTCCGTTATAAATAGCGAAGTAACAGCTTCTGATTTTTTTAGTAAAGAGATTAAATTTCATACTTTCAATACTACTGCAAATTTGAGTTACTTAGCCATAGATAGCAATTATAACCAGGATATAACAAGGACACTGTTTTGTAAAGAGATTGCGGTAAGCTCTGAAAAAATAGTATTGGGTGGCAATAAAAATACCGCCGAGATACAGAAAGCAACTTTTGATACGCGGTCAAAAATCGTCGCATTTTCTTCTATTAGTTATGATGCTTTTAAAAATGGTGGATTTTTTAAAACAAAGCTTGAAGGAATACTGCTGGAGGGAATAGAATGGAGGGGGCCGGTTGAAAATTCTGATCTTATTATAGATAAAACAATTATTAGCAAGGGAGAATTAGAAACATTATCAGAAAAGAATAAAGAAAAAAACGGCGGTAAAAAAAATGAAAAGAGGATACTCACAGGGTGGATAAGAAGATTTGCCCTTAATAGTTTGCAGATAAAAGCGGTTGATTATATCAGTAGAACGAGCGCTAATAAAAACAATCCTCTGGTTGTTAAAAACAGTTCATTTGCCATATATAATGTCGATATTGACAGGACGGCCGCATTCAACGGGCAACTGATTAATCGGGCAAAAGAAATTGTAGTTAATAATAGTGCTATTAGTGTGAAAAGTGGCAATAATTTGTACGAATACAAAGCATTGGGCATTACATTAAATTCTAGAACAAAGACTGTCAGAGTAAATTCTTTTCGCATCGTACCACAGTTAAATGAAGAAGCTTTCGTTAGAAAAGTGGGGCATCAAACGGATAGATACGACATACTGATCAAAGATTTACGGGCAAATGATGTGGATGCTGAAAAGCTGGTAAAAGGGGAAATAAACATTGGAAATATCAGCACTACAGGTAGCTCGGTAAAAGTCTTTCGTGATTTATCTTATCCCATTGACAGCGCTGCTAAGAGAAGTCAAAAGATGACTTATCCTCACCAACTTATACACAAACTGGGTATACCCATTAAAATCAGCACATTTACTTTAGCAAATACTTACATTGAGTACAAAGAGAAAAATGCGAAATCGCACAGTAGTGGGCGTGTTAGATTTGTTAATACTTATGTGAATATCAATGACATTTCTAACCATAAAGCGAAGCCTGGAGCCAAGATGATCGTCAATTTTAAGAGTACTTTTTTAGATAAAATTCCTCTTACCGGAAGGTTTACATTTTCGCAGGATAAATGGCAAAAAGGAGATTTCTCTGTCGAGGCTTCTGTTGTTAATAGTGTTGATGTAGTTGTATTAAATCAATTAACAGAGCCTATGTCGCTTGCAAAAGTGGAAAAGGGCCGTATCAATTCTTTAAGATTTTCTATGAAAGCTGATACCAATACCTCAAACGGAACATTGGTGATGCCTTACGAGGATTTGAAAATTTCTCTGCTGAAAAAGAAAGGAGACGACTATGTTAAAAAAGGGATTTTTAGCGTACTCGCAAATCTGGCAGTTAAAAACAATAATAAGGAAGGCGATAACATGCGAACGGGAAAAGTGGTTAATACAAGAAATACATATAAGTCATTTTTCAACTTTATCTGGACGACCCTTTTTAAAGGAATAAAGGATGTGGCTGTAATAAAAATATAATGCACCTCCTTTGGTTCATTATATAATTTCTTTTAAGTCTTTCCGGGTTTTAAAAATGCTAAATTCTTACTAAAAATGGCCCAAAAAGAACTTATCTGCTTTCAAGCCATTCAGCTACGTTAGGAAAGGCTATACAAAACCAGGCGGTGTATTTGTGAGGATGAGATTTGATGGTAGAATAAATTTCTTCTATTTTTTTGTAACAATAATCCTGCACCTCTGCAGGATTTGGCGTGATTTTACCATTATAAGTACCAACGTAAACATGATCAAACTCATGTTCGGTTAATCCATTAGTAAAAGATGCGTTGTATTGAAAATCAAAAATTTTTGTAAGCGAGGCTGTAAACCCTAGTTCTTCTTTAAGCCTTCTAAGTGCGGCTGCCTCTGTTGCCTCTTCCGGCCGTGGATGACTGCAACAGGCATTTGTCCATAAGCCACCACTATGATACTTAGAAACAGCTCGTTGCTGCAGCAACATTTCCTGTCGATCGTTAAAGATAAAAACACTGAAAGCACGATGCAATATACCTTTTCTGTGTGCTTCCATCTTTTCCATTCTTCCTATCTGCTCGTCCAGCTCATTTACTAAAATCACTTCTTCCATCAGGTAAAAATAAGTGAAAGCTATAGCATATTAAGCTGGCTTCTTACACCCGCTTTTGCAAGTATCATTGCTTTGCTGTAGTTTGGAATTCTAATTCTTTTTTCCATTATCCGCTTTGCTTTTATTTTTTTTATTTTGGCAAACAAAGACATATAATATTTATAGGCAACATAAACACCAAATCTTGCTTTTATTGGCAACCCTATTATTCCGTAATAAGCATGTTTAAAATCCTTCAAAATATCGGATTCAATTTGCTGCTTTTCATCTTCAGTAAAAGCGAGAAAATCGCATCCGGGAAAATACATTCTTTCGAGGGTTTGTGTATCCGTTTTCAGATCTCTTAAAAAGTTTACTTTTTGAAATGCTGCACCTAAGCTTTGGGCAAATGGTTTTAAAGTTTCGTATTGTTTGACATCACCTTCACAGAACACGTACAAACACATTAAGCCTACCACTTCTGCGCTTCCATAAATATATTCGTTGTAGGCTTGCTTGTCGTATTCGAGTTTGTATAAATCCTGTTCCATGCTTTTAAAAAAAACATCGATGAAATGTTTCGGTATTCCATATTTATTTACCGTTTCCTGAAAGCTGTTTAAAATTGGGTTAAGGCTTATTCGTCTTTCTATAGCCTCGTAGGTCTGCACTTTAAATTCTTCTAATAAAACTTTTTGCTCAAAGGCGTGAAATGAATCTACTATTTCGTCAGCAAAACGCACAAAGCCGTATATGTTGTACACGGGAGTCTGTAGATCTTTATGCAATAGCCTGATAGAAGAAGAGAAAGAAGTGCTATATTTTTCAGTAGTTATTTTACTGCACAAATAACCGACTTCACTAAATAAGTGCATCATAGCCTATTAATTTACCTAAGTAATTTTATTTCAATTCTTTTCAATTTCTTTCATTTTCAATGGCCAATCTTTAGCCACTTGTGCTGCCACTACTTCGCCACTAATTAAGCTCGGAGGAACGCCGGGACCCGGAACAGTTAATTGACCTGTATAGTAAAGATTTTTTACTTTTTTACTCTTAATTGATGGCTTTAAAACAGCAGTTTGATTTAAAGTATTAGCCAGACCATAAGCATTACCTTTAAAGGAGTTATAGTCATTTATAAAATCGCTGTGAGCATAGCTCTTTTTGTATACTATATGTTCTCTAATACTCTGATTCAACCTCTTTTCTAATCTTGAAACAATCATGGTAAAAAAATGTTCACGCAGTGGTTCATCATCACCTTTTAATCCCGGCGCCACAGGAACCAGAAAAAATAGGTTTTCACATCCTTCAGGCGCCAGCGACGGATCTGTTGCTGTTGTAATACTTACGTAAAATAGTGGCTCATCAGGCCAGTCTTTAGTTGTGTATATCTTTTCTGCATGCTTTTCAAAAGGAGCATCAAAAAAAAGCATGTGATGGCTTATGCCCTTCAGTTTTTTATTTAATCCTACATAATAGATGAGACAGCCCGGCGCCATTATCCTACTTTGCCAATATTTGTCGGTATAGCTTCTTAAGCGAGGCTCAAGCAGTTCTGTTTCTATGTAATGATAGTCTGCACTGCCTATTACCACATCTGCTTCAAAATCTCCTTCAGGCGTTTCTACTCTCTTTATCAGGCCACCTCCCGCATGCAATTTTGTTGCGTTGCAGTCGAAAAAAAAATGGACACCTAATTCCTTTGCTAAACTATATATACCCTCAATCACGCTATACATTCCGCCTTGTGGAAACCATGTACCTCCGACAATATCTGCGTAATTCATAAGACTATATAAGGCAGGAGTATTTTCTGCAAGCGCTCCCAAAAACAAGACGGGAAATTCCATCAGTTCTCTCAATCTTTCATCCTTGAAATATCTGGCAACGTGTGACCGCATTGAACTGAACAAATCGAGTTTCAATACTCCTTTTATAACATCCCATTCTATAAATTCAGTGAGGGATAATCCAGGTTTTAAAACAAGGTTTTGCATACCTGTTGTATACTTATAGGAAGCCTCTTTTAAAAAAGCATCTAATTGTTTTGAACTTCCCGGTTCTATACTTTCAAAAAGTTGTTTAAGTTCTGTGTAGTTGGCCGGTATATCAACTTCGCTATTCTTCCAATAAACCCTATAAGATGGATCTAAACGAATGAGTTTATAATAATCTCCCACAGTATGACCGAATTGGCTAAAGAACCTTTCAAAAACATCGGGCATCCAATACCAGCTAGGACCCATGTCGAACGTAAAGCCAGCGGCTTCCATTTTTCTTGCTCTTCCCCCAGGTATCGGATGCTTTTCTATTACAGTTACGTGCCAACCTTTTTTAGCCATGAAACACGCAGCCGAGAGCCCGGAAAAACCGCTTCCAATAATTACTGCTTTTTTCGACTCCATCAAAATAGAAAAATCAATATCGCTGAATTTGTGCTTTTAATAGTTTTCGTGCAAAGTGTATCCGGCTTTTTATAGTACCTAAAGGCTCTTTCAACATTCCCGCAATCTCATGATATTTAAAGCCATCAAAATAAAGCAGAAATGGCTTTTTAAAAATATCTGGAAGCTCATGTATCGATGATTGAATTTCTTTTAACTGTAAAGTTGCTTCAGCGCTGTTACGGGTTGTTGTTTGATTATAATCTAGTAAAAAATCATTCGGAGTGCTGTCTAATACGGTGTTTTGCCTTGTTTTTTTACGATAGTTGTTAATAAAAACATTGCGCATGATGGTATATAGCCAGGCCTTAATATTAGTACCTACATTATATTTGTCTTTGTTTGCCAACGCTCTAAAAAGAGTTTCCTGAAATAGATCTTTTGCTGTTTCATTATCCCGGGTAAGCGTTATTGCAAAAGGGCGAAGGAATTCAGCATTTGAGAGCAGCATCTGGTTAAATTCAATTGTAGACATGCAGTTTGTGTTTATACTTTACTTAGATAAAATTAAACAATTAAATTAGAAAAACAACCTTTTTTGTTTAATTTTTCATATAATTCTTTTAAACAACTTCAAAAAACTGCCTCTCATTACCAAAGGCATTAATTACAATGGCTTAAAAAAGAAAACAATGTTAGTGGTTACAATACCAGTTGCAACTACTTGCCTTAACATCTACGAATAAAAATAAATAAGATTTGCCTGTTGAAGATTTTTTACTAAAAGGTTGAACGAAATCAGGAAATGAATTCTTTTACTTCTGCAAGCGATTTTTTGAAATGAAAATTAGAGGGGATATTTTTTTTGTAATTGGCTGTGAACTGACCTGAAATTATCACAGGAATATCGTGCAGTTTGGTGTGAAGGTTATTTAGAAATCTTTCAACATTAAAATTCAAAGTAAGGGAGGTCAGGTGAGTATAAGCATAATCAGGTCTTTTTGCCTTTACTATAAAATCAACATCAATTAGTGGCACATCTGCACCGAGATATAACACTTTAACACCCCGGCTTTTTAGAAGATAGTAAACATATAATAACCCAAGTTCATGAAACTCGCCTTCCGGCAAAAAGAGTAAGGCTACTTTTTCTGATTTAATCTGGCTCACACAGGTTTCTATACCAACCAAAATCTTCTGACGAATGATGTTGGTAACTAGATGCTCTTGTGCAGGATTAATGTTATCGGTAAGCCAAAGGATTCCGATTTTTTCTAAAAAAGGAAATATTATTTCATTGATTGTTTTTTCAACGCCCTTTGCTTCTATTTCGTTAGCTAAAACCTGTTCAAATAAATCCAAATCCAGATCAACCATATAGCTTATTAACTGATTCACTATCCATTCTTGTTGAGCATATTGGCGGGACAGAGCAATTAACTTTTGATTGATCTCTGTTTGATTCATTTTATTAATGTGCGAAATCTTAAATCCATATTTATTAAGAAGTGCAATATTTAATACTGTCTTTAGCTCATCGTTGCTATAATAGCGAATGTTTGTATCTGTACGTTGAGGTTTTAAAAAATTATATCTATGTTCCCAGATACGTATGGTATGAGCTTTAACGCCGGAAAGGTTCTCAAGGTCTTTTATGGTAAAGGCATTCATAACATTGGAAACAATATTGTGAACAAAAGGTTTGGATGGAGAATATTTTATCGGTATTGTGGCCGTGTGTAATAATGATGAATATGAAGCTTTGATCTTTTTTTATACGTTGTAAAACTAATGAGAAACGAAGAAAAGTTTGAGGTAGGAAAGTAAGGAGTTTTTACGGAAAGTATTATACTGAGTGTTGAAAAGTAAGCAATGACCTTACATGTGTAATGAAGAGTAATCTCTTATTTTAATAGAAATTTATAAAAAGCTTTCGTCGCACCAATTTCATCTTTTTTAGAAAATCTTGCTGCGACGAACTTATATCCTTCTTCACCCATGTTGTTGCGTAAACCCTGATCCTCTACAAGTAAGCGAAGTTTTTCAGTAAAAGCGATTGCATCTTTGCTATCAACAAGAAAGCCTGATTTACCATCAAGCACCGTATCTTTTACGCCCCCTACATTTGTACAAACAACTGGTTTTTTAAAATATTGCGCTTCAATAACAGATAGAGGAGTGCCCTCGTTTAGAGATGATAGTGCAATTACATCTAAGCCGTTCATAACTTTATGCATTTCAGTTAGCCACGAAGTAAAAACAACCCGATTCTCTTTGTCGACAGAATGATTATTGAAGCTGATATTTTTTTGCTGCAGATTTTTTTCAACATGATTTTTTAGCTTCCCATCACCAATGATGAAAAAGGCAACAGGATTATGTGTAGGTACTTTTATCATTTGCTCTATTGCATTTACAAATAACGAATGGTTTTTTACTGCGACAATTCTGCCTACAATACCGACTGCTACGTCATTTTCCTTTAACCCATACTTACTTCTAAAACGAGCTCTTTGTTCAACAAAATCTTTACTCGTTTCTATGCCATAACCGAGGTGAATGGTTTTAATTTTTGCAGCAGGCAAAATTTTATAGTGTTCTACCAACTCGTTCTTCTGAATATCACTTAAAGCAATTGCGCTCGTAGTTATTTTACCAATCCAACGTTCGACCAGGGCGATAAAGCGTGAGCTCGTTTTAGAAAAATAGGAATGAAAAAAGTGTCCGTGAAATGTATGAATAATGACAGAAACGCTTGCAAGCCACGCTGCTACTCTACCCAGGAAACCAGATTTTGCCCCATGGGTGTGAACAATATCAGGTTTGAAAGAATGAATTACATGTAGAATGTGGAAGAAAGCTAAAACGTCTCTGACAGGATTAACACTTCGGCGAAGCTGCTTTATTTTTTTTAGCTGAAGGCCCGGATACTGTTTAAGAAGAAATTGGGGCTCCATTTCATCCTTTTCTTTTTCACCGTATAAAATAAGGATATCAAAGTTACTTTGAAGGTGCCAGGCTAAAGGAATAGTATCGACCGCCGGACCGCCTATCACAAAACGGTTTAGTATTATAACAAGGCGGGGTTTTCTAATGGGCGTAGGAACTACAGGCTGCAATAAATCTGGGGTTTCTTATCTTAAAGATGAAGCCGCAATAAGCGAAACAAATTGAAAAAGTATTTCACTTTTTCAATTTGCCGATCTTATCGATAACCTTATACTTCAATCAGCGTCAACGTTAGCAAACGAAGGTTTTAATTTAAGGTGTGACGAATAGTACTTTTCACCAACAATGCTTTTAATGGTTATTTCTAAGCCTTTTTGCAAGGTATAAGGCGCTACAAAACCGGTTGCTTGTATTGTCGCAGAATCAAATTGGGTTGTGGCGCAGAACTTTTTTACCCGTACTGCACTGATGGGACTTTTCTTATTAAAAAGTGACAAGACAATATCAAAAAACTTAGCTATAGAGTAGCCAATCCAATAGGGAATTTTTACAGGCAATACTTTGCTCCCGATTGCTAACTCTGCTTGTAACACCAGTTCTTTAGTTGATAAATCCGGCTTATCGATATAATTAAAGAGGTGAAATTTCTGGAGATTGGAATCAATGCAATGAGCAATAAAACGTGCGACATTCTCAACGTAGGCCATAGACTTTCTGTTATTTCCGTTGCCAATGATCAAAAATCTTCCAGATGATATTTGCGATAAAAGATTATAAACGTTTCCGCGGTTGCCGGGGCCAAAAACTACAGTCGGTCTTATGATAATCAGCGATTTTCCATTTTGGTCATTATCAAACCATCTTCTTAACACGTTTTCTGCTTCAAGTTTGCTTTTGCCGTAATGGTTGAACGGATCGGTGGGTGAAAACTCGTTTGGCGTATGTTTATTCAAACCATATACTGCAACCGAACTGGTAAAAATGATGCTATGAATATTTTTCTCAGTCATTACTTTCAGCACATTTTCGGTGCCTTCAACATTGACGTCATAATATTTAGAAGCTGGAGTTACATCATCTTTATGTTCGGCAGCAAGAAGTATAACAAGATCAGTTCCTAGAGGGATACTCTTTTTTAGTTCTGGATAATCTGTAATGTCACATTCAACAAATGAAACATTATTTCGAGTAGTGCTTTTTACCTTATCAATGTTAACCAAATCATGGTATTCCCACAAAAGGTTTATCAAATGGCCGCCAATAAAACCGGATCCGCCGATGATGCAAATGTTCATTTCCCTTCACAGATTATTGAATTGCAGGCAAGTTAGTAAAAGGGCATTAAGTAGTACGAAAAAAACTATTTCGCTTATATGTTGCGGCAAAGAAAATTTCATTCATATCAGGAATTAGCGAACTGAGCCAATATCTTCTTGTTGATGCTTCTTCTTTCTTTATCCATTATCCAACCCCATTTATTAAAATACTTAACCATATTTGTAATATGAATGTATAGTAGCCGGATGCTTTTATACGACCCTCGTCCATGTTCGTGTACAACACTAACCTTGGGAAAGAACATCGTTTTGTATTCTTTGTATATCCTGCGGGTCAAATCAATATCTTCAGGATACATAAAAAAGCGTTCATCAAACATACCAACTTTTTTAAGTGCTTCGGTCCTCAAAAACATAAAGCATCCGGAGAGATAAGGAACTTCCATTTCTGTATCGTAGCCTGACTTTCTTAATTCAAAATGCTCAATATTTTTATTAATAAACGAAAAGGGCAAAAATCGTCTGAAAATAAGATCGGCAGGTGTAGGGAGTAATTTGCATGCGTACTGAATTTCTCCTCCGGGATATAATACCTTGGGCATGACTAAACCGACA
>JBBPZJ010000099.1:0-6677 GCA_038199395.1 Chitinophagales bacterium | reverse complement strand
TTCCGATTCCTTTTCAGGTATGCGTATTTTTCTTCCGATTTCCAAAACAATTCCGTTCATGTAAGAGACTGCAAAAAAGAAAAGCAGTCCTTTGGGCGGTTGTACCCCCGCTACATTCCAATCGAGCCCGCTGGCATACATATCAATCAGCGGAATAATAAACATGTGCGAAGTGACATACCAAAACTGGTGTTTCTTAAGCCATGCAGGCACGAAAAATTCTTTTCCCATTAATAGCAAATAAGCAATAACTATAAAATAAATAATCAGCATCTGCCGGAAAAAGAACAGGTTGACCGTTATTTGTAATATCACAATTGCCGTTCCTATCAATGCGAGTTCACGTAATGAAATTAATCCTCGCGGCACGGCAAGTTCTCCTCTGTATTTAGCATCGTCTTCGGCATCTTTAAATTCATCAAATATTCTTACCAAAAGGAAAAGAGAAATAGTGATAAAAATGCCGGTGAGAAAAGTTTTGGCGCTAACAAAACCTGCGGCCCCTCTGCAAATCCTGGAGTATGAGATTGCTGAAAAACTAAAAGAAGCTACCAACAGTCCGTGGGCTAAAAAAGGAAACCGTTCTTTCTGGTATATGTAAAACCGGTTAAGGAAAGAAGAACCGTTTTCATTCGGCCTGCTATATTCGTTTTGCTGAAGGGGAGCGTTCATTTCTTTCTTCCGAATTTTTTATGAGCACATGAAAAATGCCCGGCAGAAAGTGCGGCGGCAATAGAAAGCTCTCCTGCAAGCACCAGTGCCCCGCATATCTCTGCAAATTTTCTGGCTTTGCCTGTACCATAGCAGTCCATAAGTTCGAGACATTCTTTTTGCGTTGGAAGCCCTGTTCCACCGCCAACCGTTCCTACAATTAAATTCGGGAGTGTTACACTTGCATACAGATCCCGGCTTGCCGTTACTTCCATTCTTGTTATGCCTATTGCTGCTTCCGATATGCAGGCAACATCCTGCCCCGTGGCCAGGAACAAGGCGGCAAGCCCATTGGCATAATGTCCTTGTGCACCAATTGCGCCGCTTTGAATAGTGCCAATAGTCGAAGATTGCCAATACTGCGACATTGCTTCCGGAGTGGTTTTCAATACTTCGTTTACTATTGTTTGCGGTAATGTTATTTCAGTAGTCACTTTTTTGCCACGAACATTGCTAAACGACAGGGCAGTAGCTTTTTTGTCGCCTGAGTAGTTGCTTTCCACAAACCAAAAAAGAGGTTTGACAGGAGCGTGTTCTACGATATAATGACATATCGAGTCAGTGCAGAGAGTAACCATATTTTGTCCGGCGGCATCGCCGGTGTGATATTCAAAAGTCAGGATAAGATGATTGCCTTCGATATTCGTTTTCATCTCCACAAGTTTGGCAAAGCCGCTGCACTGTTCGGTTATTTTTCTAAATTCATCCAACTGTTCAAAAAGCCAGATAAGAAATTTGCCGAGCTCTGCTAAATTAGTAAACTTGAATACAGGTGACCGTTGCACACCTTCCACCAGACAAATGGAAGTTGCGCCACCTGCCAGATAACAGGCTTTGGCACCACGATGATAAGAAGCAATTAACGCTCCCTCGGTGGTGGAAAGCGGAATAAAAAAATCACCTTTAGCTGCTGAGCCTGTTACCCGAACCGGACCAATAATTCCTGTCGGAACCATTGACATACCAATATAGTTTTCTATGTTACCTTCAAGTTGCTGCAGTTGGGTAAAGCAGCTTTTCCGTGTAAGAAAGGGCAACTCGCTGTTGGTTTCTTTTAACAAAAACTGCAACCTTTTTTCAATTCCTTCTTCCGTAACCTTCAATTCGCTGGGTAAACTTTCGCTTCTGCTATCAACTGTTGTTTTATTTGCGATGTTTTCTATTAAAGTATCTACATTCTGAACTGCATTTAATATATCCAATGCCTTTCTGGCTTTATCAGTTGAAGATGCCATTACAAGTTAGTTTATAATATTAAGTACAATATATATAAATTACTTCAATCAAAATGGAAGATGGCAAAAGATGGCAAATAGGAGGACAAGGAAACTTCTAAATAATTGTATTAGTAAGTGAGTAGTTGAGATCTATAGTTTAGACCGTGTGTTTTTAAGCCGGCAGCCAAAGAAGGCAAATTTTGAATGTTGATAAGGGCATTGTTTTTCATTTAGTGCGGCGAAAACATAAATAAGAGGGTGCGGCATAAATCTCATTGGAAAAAAACTACCTTGATGATTTAAACAGTGCATCATGGATGATGAAAGGTGTGTGAATTAAAACCGTTAATATGAAAAAGTTACTGTTGATATTTCTTTTATCATTAGTTCAGTTCGCTTGTTTTGCGCAGGAAAAATGGACCTTGAAAAAGGATGAGAACGGAATTGCAGTTTACACCAGAAAACTGGATAGTGAAAAATACAAAGAGATAAGGGTAATATGTGAATTTAACGCTTCTGCCGACCAGCTAATTAAAATATTACAGGATGTAAATCATCATAAAGATTGGGTGTATAAGACAACAAAATCATATTTGATAAGCAGGAAAAATCAGGATACGCTTTTTTATTATTCAGAAATTTCTCTTCCCTGGCCAATGAATAATCGTGATGCAGTAGTTCAATTAAGTGTGGCAAGAGATACGGATAATAAAAATTTAATAATATCCGTTCTCAGTGTACCTGACCTGGTAGCCGAAAAACAAAATGTGGTTAGGGTACCTTATTCATTAGGAATGTATAATGTAACTAATTTGCCTGATAACCGCATGAAAATTGACTATACGCTCACTGTTAATCCCGGCGGTACCTTGCCGGCATGGCTAGTTAATTATACAGCTACTATAGGACCTTACAACACTTTTCTGAAATTGAAAGAACTGGTTGAAAAGAAGAGTTATTAGTATATTAATAGTATACTACTCAATAGGTAAATTAGTCGCTTTTTGAATTTTCATTATTTAAACAATGAGAAAAGATTGTCAGCTTTTTCTAAAGATGAGGCGACTAAACTGACAGGAGATCTACTCACCTTAGTAGAAAATGCGTCCTTCAACATTCGCACCCTTATTACCTTATTCAACCTGATTGTATTATTTATATTAATTGAATAAGGGTAATAAGGTTAAATAAATACTGTAAATTTCTTTTCTACTAAGGTTTGTACAAAGCCCTTTTTTACCCCTTACGAAGGATAAGTTTTGATGCCTACAAAGTTTTCAAAAACTGAATCAATTTTTTTTAACATCGTCTTCCTGTAACAGGTTAATAGAATTTTGACTAACGAAGTTACTTGTATGTTGTGAATCTTAAATAAAACATGGGAAACGCTGGTTATAACGAAGAAGGCCGTTCCCTTTTAAAAAGGAAATTTGACGTCAGGCTTAAATGGAGAACCGCAGTCTTTCATTACTAAAAGTTAGAAAAAATTGTTGTTTGGGCCTCGACTAAAAAAGCCGCAGAGAAAACAAAAAGCACAAGAGTGCGACGCCACGACTGCCCAATCACCATTCAAAGCCGGGGACCCAAAAATTCCTCCATTCCAAAGTTCCTTCTAAATCCAGGTTCAGATAGCACAATGCTCGTGGTAATTTTCTAACACAATAGGAGATCTTTCTACTTCGAACCCTTCATAATAACGTTGTACATCATCAAGCACGCCTTCTACCTCTTCTACCTCTTTCAACGTCACCAGTTTGTTTCTAAACTCTTTTATGCCTGGTAGACCCTTTAGATAATTAGAATAGTGCCGACGCATCTCGTTGATGCCAACAACGAGGCCTTTCCATTCTACAGATTTTCGAAGGTGATTTTTGCTTACTTCAACCCGTTCTTCAACTGTAGGCGAAGGCAATATTTCGCCGGTCTTCATGTAATAATGAATTTCACGAAAAATCCAGGGATAACCAATGGCAGCACGGCCAATCATAATGCCGTCGACTCCATACCTGTTTCTATATTCAACAGTTTTTTGAGGGCTGTCAATATCTCCATTACCAAAAATGGGGATATGTATGCGAGGGTTGTTTTTTACTCTTGCGATAAGTGACCAGTCAGCCTCGCCTTTGTACATTTGACTTCGGGTACGTCCGTGAATCGCCAGTGCTTTTATGCCTACATCCTGAAGGCGCTCAGCTACTTCTTCTATGTTTTTTGTTTGCTCATCCCACCCCAGCCTTGTTTTTACCGTTACCGGAAGATTGGTAGATTTTACAACCGCATCGGTAAGGCGTACCATTAGATCAAGGTCTTTTAAAACACCTGCACCTGCACCTTTACAAGCCACCTTCTTAACCGGACAGCCAAAATTGATGTCAAGGAGATCAGGATTAGTTACATCAACAATTTTTGCTGCCATTGCAAGACTATCTTCATCACCACCAAAAATCTGAATGCCTATCGGCTTCTCATAGTCAAATATGTCTAGCTTTTTACGGCTTTTAACAGCATCTCTTATAAGACCCTCGCTACTGATAAATTCGGTGTACATAAGATCTGCTCCGTTTTCTTTGCACACAGCCCGAAACGGAGGGTCACTTACATCTTCCATAGGGGCGAGTAATAGTGGAAAACCCGGTAATTTAATATTGCCAATACTTATCATGATACTTGTAAAAATCCTTTAAAGCGTGTACGTACAGTATGGTAACCTGATGTTTATACGTTGCATCCTGTATCTTGCACAACTAATTTTTTCAAAACGCAAAATTACATTCTTATTTGTAGCTGATTTATGAAGATTTACTTAAAATATCAACCGGCGGCCGTTCAATTTCTTGCTTTTCTCGGGCTTGCCGGCGGATTTCTTATTTTGAATTCTGTAATTTCTGCTTTCTTTTTTGGAGATATAGCTTCTGTATTACTTGATAAAAATGCTGTTGTTTCACCTGATACCTTAACGAAATTTAAATGGGCTCAAATGGCAGGGTCAGTTATTTCGTTTATAGTTCCCTCATTATTGTTTGGTTACTATTCTTCACCAAAATCGCTTCCATATATAGGTATTCAGAAACATGCTTCCATTATTGTCGCCACCGCGGCTATTTTATTGTTATGCACCATTCAACCATTTATAGGATGGATGGGGGAGATAAATGCTCACGCTACATTTGGCACTTTACAGAAAGCACTATTAGAAATGGAGGCAATGTATAACAGAGCTCTTCAGGTTTTTTTGCAGATGAAGTCTTTCGACGACCTTCTTGTTAATCTTTTTATAATGGCGTTGGTACCTGCGGTCGGCGAAGAGTTATTTTTTCGTGGCGCATTGCAAAAAGCATTGCTACGGCTTACCAATATACCTTGGCTTGCGATTACAATAACCTCTATCGTGTTCGCTTTACTTCACGGTACTTTTTTTAAGATATTGCCCATTTTTACATTAGGTCTTATACTAGGCATTGTCTATTATGTAACACGAAATTTGTGGTACACTATTCTTATCCATTTTCTAAATAATGCCTTTGCTGTTCTTTCTGTTTATTATGCTGACCGTAGCGAAACGATGAGAAAGCTTTCCGGTGACGGTTTTGCATTCCCTACTTATCTAGCCTTTGTTAGCCTTGTGATTGGCATTGGTATTATTTATTTTATCAAGATAAAAAGTGATGAAGTATTGCCTGCAGTTATAACCAGCGACGATAATGATTATATTGCGTAACAACCCGTATATAAAAAGTATGAAACATAAGTGGTATCTTTTATATGCTACCCGCAACTTACCGCAGGCAAGTATTATTAAAGGAATGCTGGAAGAAAATAGTGTGCCTGTAATGCTGGTAAATAAACAGGACAGCAGTTATCTTAATTTCGGCGATATCGAAGTCTATGTTCCTGTTCTTTTAAAGGATATTGCACGACACCTCGTAGATAAAGGGTTGTTGAATTAAAGGCAGTACTCTGTATCGATAAAAGAATATAAGGCATTTCGATATCTTTTTGCCTTTATTGAACTTCGTCGCATCACTCACCTACAATAAAAAATATCACTAAAATTCCACTTCTTGCTTCAACTCTTTTTGTTTAGAGTTTAACTTATTCAAAATATGGCTTTCAACGTTGAGACTTTTAAGACCAGGGCACTCACAGCAGTTGTATTTGTAGTTATCATGCTTGCCGGACTACTATGGAATCACTGGAGCTTTTTCATCCTGTTTTCTATTATACATTTTGGCTGTTGGGTAGAATATCAAAAATTAGTTGGCTTAATTGACCCTGCATATCAAAAGATAAAGCCTTTGCACAAGTACGGGGTAATGATAGCGGGTTGGGCTTTTATGCTTGCAATGACGGGCAGTGCCTATACTATCGGTGGCCTCGATTTACATTCGTTGGGTATGTTACTACTGCTGGTGTCAGGGATTATTTTGCCCTTATGGCTGGTGCTCCTCGACAAAAATCTTTCAGTTAAAGCTGTAGGTTATTCACTGCTCGGACTTCTCTACATTTCCATTAGTTGGGGGTTAATGATTAGTATTAGAAATCTCGGCCTCGTTACCCAGGGCTCCTTTGTTTTCAACGATACCGGATGGATCATTCCGGTTGTTTTAATTGCCTCCATCTGGATTAATGATACGATGGCTTATATCGTAGGTTCATTTATCGGAAAAACACCTTTCTCAAAAATATCGCCTAAAAAAACTTGGGAAGGAACAGGAGGAGGTGCCATTCTTTGCGTCGCCGTTGTTACGT
>JBBPZJ010000098.1:0-5838 GCA_038199395.1 Chitinophagales bacterium | reverse complement strand
GTTGCTCTGTTAAGGCCATTGCCTAAGCAACACCTGGGAAAAGGTGCAATTGGGACTGTCGTTCATGTGTATGACCAACATAATTATGAAGTGGAGTTTGCCGACTTAAAGGGCCAAACCTATGCACTGCTCACATTGTCGTTACAAGATATTCTGTTATTGAAGCATGAACCGGAAATGGTGTAACAATGCTAAAATGTGCCATTGCCTTCTGGTTGCGCAATCGTTTTCTCCGCCCCTTCCAATCTTATTCAACTTGTAATTGTTTTGCCGGACACAGTCCTACCATCATACTTAATTTAAGTTCTTTGGAAGACTTAAACTAGCTGCGGGTAGTACGGGAAGTTTTGG
Source organism: Chitinophagales bacterium (assembly GCA_038199395.1). Classification (GTDB taxonomy): domain Bacteria; phylum Bacteroidota; class Bacteroidia; order Chitinophagales; family Chitinophagaceae; genus Segetibacter. The sequence continues at coordinate 5,487 of JBBPZJ010000098.1, read as the reverse complement.
TTAGACTGGTAGACTTCTAGTAGTTGTTTGGCAAGGTGTAAATTCTCTTTCCGGTACATTAATCAGGAGGCAACCTTGTTTTTACCTCGCCCAGTCCTACAGCTATTTTCAATTTAAGTGCCCTCGGAACACTTTAATGAGCTTGAGGAACTAAACTTCCCTTCAATCCTTCTGTAAGATTTAAAGCATTAATAATTGAAGTAACATATCTCGTTCTCTTTTCAAATAATTTGGGGTTTAGTTGGTAGAAAACAGTTTCGAAGTTATCATTAACAGAGAACATATCATTTAATTCAATGAAACGCAAAAATTTCTTATTTCTTTTCTGAATTGCATTATGGTAAACATCAATTATTTCGTTCATTCTAAACTCACCCGCTTTATCTACAAACTCAATTAAAAAATTGAAATCTATAAATGTTAGCGGCTTTATACATTTAAAATGTTTTGCCAAACTATTTTCGTCCACTTTTTTCTTAAATTCCTCTTTCAAATAGTTATTTATACCAGGCAAAGCAAAAAATTTATCTGTATAGATAATGATAGTATAGATTGAAATATTTCGATACTTAACCCCCCCTTCTATAAAATTGTCAGAGGCATATGGTTTTCTATCACTTTTTGTATATTCTTGATAATTTGTCCAACACCCTTATTGTTAGAATTATATTTTTTGTCAATTGCCTCTTTGATAATAGGGTAAGAAAAAGAGTCAATGGGTGAAGAAGGGAAGTAAGCGTCTTTGATTTCTATTAAGAAAATATTTTTGTTTTGTCTACAGTAGCAATCAGGAAATGAGTCCCCTTCATCAAAAAAAATAATACTGTTTTTTCTTTTGAAATAGGGAGATATTAGCCTTCTAAATATAAATTTTTCTGTTACCTCGTAAGAAACATATTGTTTGAATTTTAGGAAGTTTTTAAACCTTGCCTCATTTGCAATTCCTGAATATTTATAAAAATCGAATAACAAGCCCTCATAAAGTTTATTGGTAATAAAATTCCAATTAATTACTATAAGCGAGTCAGTATCCTCTATATAGAAAAGCGGCTTTTCTTTTATTCCTGAAAAGTTTTTTTTATCTGAGCCGTATTGATTCTGATAGTCTACAACATTTAATTTAAACTGTTCAAATAATGTGACATATCCTTTTTCTACCTTGAAGGAACTTGGGAAGAATAAAGGTTGGTTCTCTTTATAATTTTCCCAACTTGTTTTTATCAGGTTAAGAAGATCTAAGACATAATTCCATGAAGTCGCCTTATCATGTGCTTTTAAAAACTCTATGACGCTTTTTGAATAGGGAGAATGATATTCTAAAAAATTAAATAAGGCTATAGCCTTTATCATTGCCGGGATGTAGCTAATATTATTATTTGATTCAATTTGACTGATTAGAGTGGGCCACGTATTTATCCGGAAATAATCACCTTCAATTTGATTATTTTCTTCGTAAGATTTATAATACTGATTATTCGTTTTCTAAACCAAAAGAAAATATGCTTTCAAAAAATTTAACTCTTGAAAGGGCGTGGTATCTGTAAATTCAATTTTGCGGTAGTTTAATAGTTCAAAATGGATAAACTCCATACAAAAGACTGAAGCAAATAATGCTATTTGCTCATTATTGTTACGTTCGACTCTTTTAAACACTTTTGATAGTATTTCTACTTTTAAGTCGTCGGGCTGTCGAAAGGTCAAAAAATTAAATATATCAATTTGAGTTTTCCATTTGTGCTGTTCAGAGTAAAGCTTTGCGTTAATTAAACACAATATTGTTATTATTACTTCTGACGGAATATCATTTAATAACGAAGCCATCGTTGGCTTCTCCCCTTCAAATATATCAGAATAAACAGGTGTAATGATCATTTTCACGCGAAGAAGAATTTATTAATTTATATAACAGGCTACTTCTAAAAGTACCTTCCTTTGTACTAAACACTTTACTTTTTCTTATCTTAAAAGAGTCTCTCTTTAGCCGTTGTTGGGTTCTTCATCGATAGATTATTGCTTGACCTGCGTTTAAAGTGAAGGACAACTGTTAAGGCAGAAAGAATGCATCCTTGATCAAACTTTCAAAAACCCAAACTCATACACCTGCGGCTGTAGCTTCTCACTTAAAGCTTTATAGGCTCCTTCAAAAGGCTTGAAGCTGACAGGAGCATAATCGCCGCTGCTATTGCGGGCTTGTAAGGCTTTCCTTATTTGATACCAGCCAACATCTGCACGGTTAAGTTTTAATTCATCTCTTACTGCTCTTACATCGGTATGTGCAAAGTAAGCTTGCCATAAAACTTTACCGGCCATCATTACTTCACTGGCTTCGTTTGACAAAGTTTTATCTGCCAGGTATTGCACCATCAAATCTGATTCAAACCTGTCTGGTGCATTCACTTTTGCTTCTGTAAAAGGAATAAAATGATTTACAATAGACCATTTCTTGTCGTTCCATTCGAGGTCGTTGGCACTTGCGGTTAGATTGCTTCCGTTGAATAACATCCATATTAAGCAGTCGTTTTTAAATTCCTCTGTTAAAAGTTTATCCGGTTGAAGAAATTGGTCTCTGTCGTTCAGCCATGTCGGTTTTATTAACCGCCTAACTGAGAATACTACCGCTACCTTTTCGAGATTATCCAATGTAACGAAGAAGCACCGGGACTACAGTAACCTGAAGAAAACAAAGCGGTTCTTTGGCCGGCATGCTGGATATCATTGCTATCGCAAAGCATTTGTCCTATTGCCGGATTAGACCAATAAGTGCCTCGTACATCTATAGTCTTGGCTGCCGGTTGAACCGCATTTTTGAGCGGAACGACAGAAATGTCATTTGCCCTTGGTCTCTTTATCCAAAGATTAAGGGAAACGTTCTTAGGAAGATTGTAAAAACGTTTTTCTCCAATTGCAATCGCTCGTTTCGATAATACTTCTGCCGTAATTTCTATTATTGGTGTTTTATCATCAGAATTTTGAGCAGTTTTCCATATTAAAAAGCCAATGGGAAAGTCACCATTTAAACCGTCAAATGCCTTACTATGGACTACAAAGCCTCCTAAGTATTTTGCGTTCCAGTTTTCTCTAAATTTTTCAAAATTAGGTGCAATTACATACTTAAGCGTACTAAACATAGCAAGCGTAGCAGAAGGAATCTCTTTAGCAATACGTGTTACAAACTGAGTAAACAACTCACGTGTCGCATAACCATATTCCTTCATGTTTTTTGCCATTCGTGTTGTCGCCACATCTGCTTTTGCCTCACTTCCTAAAGTGTCGCCTGATTCCGCATAAGGCGGATTAATCAATACCAAAATTTTTTTCCCCTCAGCAACTGCGTTGCGTAAACTTTCAGGTACTTTGTTAGTTATTCTGTAATCAATCTTACCGTCTTGAGTTATATCATCATTCAAATAATCATATTGAAAACGAGTTGCGGCTACACAGGTTTTAGTAGCTTTCATCACATCTATGTCTGCACTGTCTAATGTACTCATGTAAATGTTACGGTGGTTGCTGTGCTTCACTTCAAGATTGCCAACGCCACAGCACATGTCCCAAACTAAATATTCTTTCTGCCAGTTCTTACCCAATATTTCTTCCAGCTTATCATAAGCTTTATCAACTAAAACTAAAGGCGTATAAAAAGCTCCTTTAAAGCTGCGTTCGTTTAATGGTATTAAGCTATCACGTCTTTCCAATAAGTAATTCCGGTATTCTGCTTTAGGAGGTTTATGATAAATTGCCCAAAATTGTCGATAACCTTCCTTGTTGCTCAATTCGTAGATGTGACCATTTAAACTAAAAACCGGAGATGCATTTTTATGAAGTAATTGGGCAGTTAGATTATCGTGAGTAGCAATGGTGCCATCATGCATAATGTCAGCAAAAAATAACAGCGCATAACTTTCTTCAGGTACGCCTTTTATTTCTCTGCCTATCATTGCCACCCACTTATCAAACACCTGCTTCAAGTTGTCAGGAGTAATTTGTGTTCTTATAATATCACCGCTTATAATAGCATTTTTTATAGTGCTTATAAACTCTTCTTCGTGGGTTTCTATCTTAAAAGAAACAAAGTGAGTACCGATGTGAGCAGAAATAGCATCTACAGCTTCTTGAGGATAAGCGCTTGCTGATTTACCCCACTTAATAGTCTTCTTTTCAAGAAAAGGTATCACGTCTGCACTTTTCATTATAGCAGCTTTCCTGGTATCAATTACACACAGAAAAGGTGGTATATCTTCTCCTTTATTTAAAGCTTGCTGCACGTAGTGCATAAGCTGGGTAAACATTTGGTAAGTGCTATGCTTGTAACCATCTTTTGCTTCAAACCAAATTTCTTTGGTTTGTATATCATAAAGATTTTTTTTGTAATATTTTAACCCGAGCGCTTTTATATACGCATCTTTTACATCTTCTTCGCTTGTAGCTTGCTGCAATTTTTCGTAAAGCGTCATTAATTTTTATTATCCGGCAAGTAACAGAAATATTTTGTTTTTGCAGTAATGTTTCCTTTGCGAGTTTAAGTTCAGGCAGTCACTCAAATTAAAATTGGGTTTGAGACTGCGTCCGGTAAAAAATGATGCTTCTTGCAAAACCGGCTTGCTACATGCTACCGTTAGCAATGCACTGCTGTACAAACAAAAAAGGTAAAAAATAATTTGAAACAGGTTTCCATGTCGTGCTGGGGTCTCCTCTATAAGCTTTGTGTGTTAGCAGGGACCCCGGCATGCTGCACTACAATAAAGTCTGCATAAATAGGGCTGTATTTTGTTATGTCAACCCCGAACATCTCGAAGTAGCGAAGCATCCCTTTTCTATATTACCTTCACCTTGTTATTAACTGCATCTTTAAGAGTTGAGCTTACAGAGTTACCATCCGAATCAGTGCTAGAATGCTGGGGTCCCTTAGCCTCGTCCACACAAGCTATGAAAGGAGACCCCCAGCAGTACAAAGAAGACATTGATGACTTTGTATTTTTCTCACAGTATCTGGGGCAACAAAATGAGTTTCTTAATTAAGAATTTGATGAAAAGCAATTGTTGCAGGTTATAACACCTGCAACGGCTCGGAAGTGATGACACCTGCAACGGCTCGGAAGTGATGACACCTGCAACGGCTCGCAAAAAGGTCATCCACACACTCAAAACCCGCAACTATACACGCTTAACGAAAGCCACACAATCTAGTTATTACGGTACTCGCTATAGCAATAGGTTTACTGAAACAATCTTTATTAAAACCAAATCACTTGTTATGAAACTAAAACTTATAACCCCTATTGTTATCGCAACGGTATTATTTAGTCAGTGCAGGAAAGATAATGTTATCCATGGCAATACCAGCTATCCTGCTGATGTGGCAAACTCATGGATGCAAATGCAGATACGGCTTACCAAATTGACTGCCGGTTACAACTCAATCGTTGCAAACCGTTCTTTCGGCTACGCAGGTATTACTATGTCTGAATCGGTATTACCGGCAATCTC